>JANOHG010001201.1:0-8851 GCA_031406375.1 Archangiaceae bacterium
ACCACCTGCAGGCCGTTCTTCAGCTTCGCGCGCTGCAGCTGGGGGAAGGCGATCGCTGGCGGCGGGCCCAGCTCGGGCAGCTTCTTGCGATCGATGCCGACCTTGTCGTTACTGAACTTTCCAAACGGCTTCACGACCAGGTCGAGGTACGGCGCTCCCAACCATTCTTTGGCCGCTGCCAACACTTCAGCCCGGGTCGCATTCTCGAGTCGGGCCAACGAGGTTTTCCAACCGTCTGGGCTGCCGGTGTAGACCTGACTTTCGGCCAGCACGTCGCTCTTGCCGCCGAATCCTCCGATTCGCTCGATGCCTCGGATAAAGGCGGCGATCCGCTGGGTCTTCAGCCGATCGAGCTCGTCTTGGGTCGGCCCTTCCTTCAAGAACTTCGCGATTTCTTCGTCGATGGCCTTCTCGACCTTCGCCAATTCCATTCCGGGTTTCACCGTGGCGATCACCACCACGTTGCTGGCGATTTCTCCGCCCCTGGCACTGGCGCTCACGTCAGTGGCGATCTGGTCGGTGTAGACGAGCCGCTTGAACAGCCGGCTGGTCTTCCCCTGCCCGAGCACCGCGGCGGCGATCGACAAGTTGTCATGGGTCGGGCTCTCTGCCTCGGGAGTCACCCAGAAACGGTACAGCCTCGTTTGCGGCACCCGGTCTTCCATCTCGCGACGCACGTTCGCGCGCAGCTTCTCGACCCACGAGCCCATTCGCACCACGGGGGGGCCGGCGGGAATATGGCCGAAGTACTTCTTCACCTTCTCGAGCACGGTCTTGCCATCGATGTCTCCGGCGATCACCAGGGTGGCGTTGTTCGGGCCGTACCAGGTCTTGAACCACTCTTGAGCGTCCTTGAGCGAGGCCGCGTCGAGGTCGGCCATACTTCCGATCACCGTGCCGCGCGGGTAGGCGTACGGGTGATGCGACGGAAAGAGCGCCTTGTTCGCTTCGTTGAACACCTGGCCGTAGGGCTGGTTTTCGCCCTGGCGTTTTTCGTTTTGAACGACGCCGCGCTGCTCGTCGAGGCGCGGCTGGTCGATGACGCCGAGCAAGTGGCCCATTCGATCGCTTTCGAGGAAGAGGATCTTGTCCAGACCGCTGACCGGCACGTTCTGAAAGTAGTTGGTGCGATCTCGATCGGTGGTGCCGTTCATGTCGGTGGCCCCCATCGCGCCCAGCGCCTTGAAGTAGTCGGTGTTGAAGTTCTCGCTTCCGTTGAACATCAGATGCTCGAAGAGGTGGGCGAACCCGCTCTTCCCCGGCGCTTCATCCTTCGCGCCGACGTGGTACCAAACGTTCACCGCGACGATCGGTGCCTTGTGGTCCTCGTGAACAATCAGGGTCAGCCCATTATCAAGCACGAACCTCTCGTTCTTGATTTCAAGAGTCGAGGCGAGCGATGGCGGCTTGGGCGGCGCAGCCAGTGCGGACAGGGCGAAGAGACCGGCGATTGCGAGAAGAGAGCGCATGGCTGGGCGACTTAGCCCAACACAACGTCGGTGAGTCATCGCTGATCGCCGCAACCTAAATTCGGCCCGGCGAAATGTGAGGCCTGCAAGGAGTCGACGCTGATTGCGTTTTCCCTCAAGTCACGAGGGCATCGGGAGCTTGCCCGAGGAAAGACCGAGGTCATCGACGCGGATCTCTCAATGTACTTCGAGACGATTCCACACTCCGAGCTGATGAAGAGTCTGGCGAAGAGGTACCGCTGCTCCACCAACGTTGAGCTGATCTCTTGCTCGTTTGACACTCGACCCCTCGCAACACTGTCAATTCCTCCCCGTTATTCGCAGCGCTGCGGCGTGCTCGTTGCGAACGTGGCTCCTTTAAACGATGCGGTCGGACGCTTATGCGCACCAGTCGACCGCACGATTGCGCAAGCGCGGTCAGGGAGGTAAACGTTACCAATGCACGGGGTACGGCTCTTCGGCAACTCGAAGATAGACCAGCTCGGATTGCTGAAGCGCGTGATCTTCGAATCTCGTGACGGCATCACCCTCGCGGACGCCCGGCAGCCAGATTGTCCGCTCGTCTTCGTCAACCCAGCCTTCGAGCGAATGACGGGCTACGCGTTCGAGGACGTGGTCGGACGCAACTGCCGCTTCTTGCAGGGCAGCGACAAGGAGCAGCAGGGCATCGGGGTGCTCCGCGCGGCCATGGACCATGGCGAGCCATCCGTGGTCGTCGTGCGCAACTACAGAAAGAATGGAACGCTCTTCAACAACGAGCTGAGCCTCTCACCCATTCACGACGCGAGCGGGACGATCACGCACTATATGGGGATCCAAAGGGACGTCACCGCACGCTTCCAACTCGAGGAAGAACTCCGCCGCAGCGGCGTCGAACTCCAGAGTGAAAACGAACGACTTCGAGAGCTCTCGCTGCGGGACGCCCCCACCGGCATCTTCAACCGTCGGCACTTCGACGCACAGCTTTCGACGCAGTGGCAAATCGCACGCCGTACCGAGGTGTCCGTCTCAATTTTCATGATCGACGTCGATCGCTTCAAAACCTACAACGACCAATACGGTCACCTCGCGGGCGACGCGTGCCTTTGCGAGGTGGCGCGCGCGCTCGGCAGCGGATTCATGCGAGTATCCGATTTCGTCGCGCGGTATGGGGGCGAAGAGTTCGTCGTCCTCGCCCTAGGCATGACGTCCGATCAAGCCACACGGTATGCCGAGTCGCTGTGTCGGCGGGTGAACGCGCTTGGGATCGAGCATGCAGGTACACCGAGCGGAAGGGTCTCAGTCAGCGTGGGACACGCCACCGCGCGCCCGGATGGTAGCCTCGAGGCCCGAGACCTCGTGGCCCATGCCGACGAGGCGCTCTACCAGGCGAAGCGGGCCGGCCGCGACCGAGCGGTGTCTACTGTGGCTCAGCGCCCAGGCAAGGACTGACGACCGCTCGACCGCCGCTACCCCCGCCTCAAGGATGACGTGTTGCGGGGTGTGGTTCGTTCAGACGCTCGAGAGCGCTTCTGGCGCAGGCCAGGCTGCGGGATCATCGGCACCCCGGTCGCGTACCACCTCGCGGAACTGGGCTTGCGGGCGCACCTGCACCTGCTCGTCGAGGCGCGGCTGGTCGATGACGCCGAGCAAGTGGCCCATTCGATCGCTTTCGAGAAAGAGAACCTCGACTTCTTTCGCGCGAAACTTCAAACAGAAGGGATGAACTGGCTCGTCCGGTCGGCAATCGTGATGTTGTATCCGCGCACGGAAGGACTGCCAGGCGCTGAAGACTGCAACCTGGGCCCCTTCCTGGTCCGCTTCCGCCGCGAGGCGCCCCTGCTCATCTGGCTCGGGGTCGTGCTGGGAGCGCTGGTGTTTCACCTCACTCCGCTGTTTACCGTCGGCGTGCCGTTGCCCGCGTTCTGGCTTCCAAGGAAACGGGCCGACACCCACGCGCATCGAATCGCCACCTTCGGGCCCTACCTGGTTCGGCAGGCGATTTTCATGGTGAAGCTGCCGGCAGGCCTCGTTTGGGGCGCGCACCCCGAGGTACGCAAACGCTTCGGCCTGCCCCCGATGGATGCCGACCCCGGCACCTGGAAAACCTCGTGAGCGCTGGAGCGCATGTCTCGTTTCGCGCGAAGGGCGAGCCCGCGCTGGAAGCCGAGGTCGACTTCGTGGTGGTGGGCTCAGGAGCGGGCGGTGGCGTGGCGGCGGTGACGCTGGCGCGCAGCGGAGCGAGCGTCGCCGTCGTCGAGGCGGGTGCATGGCGTGACCCCGCCGACTACCCGCGCTCGGTGTACGGGAGCATGCGCGACTTAATGGATGACTGGGGTGCGCAGGTCACGATGGGCCGGGCGCTCTGGCCAATCGTTCAGGCCCGCACCATGGGCGGCACCACAGTCATCAACAGCGCGATCTGCGTGCGAACGCCCGACGACATCTTCACGCAATGGCAGACAGAGCATGGGATAGCGGGCCTGCGCGATCGGGTGCTGGCCGCTCAGGAGCGTCTCGAGAAAGAGATGCACGTCGAGCAGGTACCGCAGGCGTCGCGCGGCCGCTCGAATCTGCTGGCGAAGAAGGGTGCCGACGCGCTCGCGTGGGGCGACTCGCATTGGATTCACCGCTACGCCAAAGACTGTGCGGGCACCGGCCAGTGCCTGCAGGGCTGTCGTGAAGGGCGCAAGCAGAGCACCAACCTCACCGCCATCCCCGAGACGCGCGCGCGCGGAGGTTTGATTGTCTCGTCGGCTCCGGTGAGCAGGATCCTCTTCGAGGGCACCCGCGCGGTCGGGGTGACGGGCCGGTTCGAGGATCCGCAGAGCCACCGCCCGGGAGCCCCATTCAATGTGCGGGCGAAGAAGGCGGTGCTGGTGGCCGCGTCGGTGACCCTCTCGCCGGTGCTGTTGATGCGTTCGGGGCTGCGGAATCCTGCCCTGGGCAACGGCTTTCGCGCTCACCCGGGCACCGGCATTTTCGGCTGCTACGACGAGCAGGTCGACATGAACGTAGGGACGACTCAGGGGTGGGCGAGCACCTCGTTTCGGCAGAGCCCGGGCCTGAAGCTCGAGACGCTTTCGATTCCTCCCGAGTTGGTGGCCAGCCGCTTTTCGGGGGGTGGCGTCGAGCTGATGCGCCGGCTGAGCCAGTACAGACACGTCGCGATGTGGTGCCTTGCAGTTCGGGCCGAGTCAGCTGGGACCATTCGCGCGCCGCTGTTCGGCAACCGCCCGGTGATTCGCTACACGCTCGACCGCGCCGACATGCTGCGCTTCCGGGCAGGAATGGTGCTGCTGGCGAAACAGCATTTCGCGGCGGGTGCGAAGTCGGTGATTCCCGGAATCAGCGGCCTGCCGTTCTCTCTTGGCCCCGACGAGATGGGGAAGCTGGACGATGCGCCGCTGGATCCGCGCAACTACCTGGCGATCTTGAGTCACCTCTTCGGCGGCTGCGTGATGGGCAGCGATCCAAGGACCAGCGTGGTCGACGCCTTCGGCCGCGTGCATGGCATGCAAGGTCTGGTCGTGGCCGACGCCTCGGTGATTCCCACCAACCTGGGAATCAACCCCCAGCACACCATCATGGGCCTCGCCGCCACCTTCGCGGCCGAGCTCGTCGGCGGCTGATCGCGACCCGTTGAATCAAAGACTTGAGTTAGAGGCGCGGGATGGCGAAGAAGGGGATCAGGCCGATGGTCATCGCGAGCACCACGCCGTTCACCGCGCTGCTGACCAGGAACCGTTGCTTCGCCGTCAGGTAGCCGCGCACGCCGAACAGGACGCCGACGAACAGCGGCGAGAACACCAGGTGATCGACGAGTTCGACGGTGCCCGACCCAAGTGCGCCCAGCTCGCTCGTTGGGCGGGCTATGCTTCGGCCCAGCGTGACCAAGAGACCTACCTTAGGAACATTGAGCGCGAATCCCGCCCATCGTTCCTTCTTTCGAGCTCGATTGCAGCAGCTTGCCGGAGCGCAACCCGTCGATGACTGGCTCGTCGATGAAGCAAATGTTCGTGGGTATTTGGGCGCAGTGGGTCTCACCATCCCCGATCGCACGCCCACGTTGCGGGTCTCGGACGAAGAGATTGTTGTCGCATTGCTGATGCCACACGCGTCAGTCGACGGCCGTGTGTTCAAGCTCATCGTGCGCCTGCTGCAACGCACATCGTTGGATGCGAAGTCGCTGTGGTTTCTTGCGCGCAGAGAACGAGCAGATCGCGTCCTCTACTGGCTGTCGCACAGCGTGCCCCAGTCCGAACGAGCGGGAAGCATTGTGCCGTTGCTCGCCTGTTGCCCTGGTCCACCGCGCGGGTATCAGGGGCTTCGCTTCAACTACGACGCATCGCGCTTGATCCGGCGCGTCGCGACCAAGGAGTCCGTGTGGAAAGCGGCCCGGCGCTGATTCTACGAACGCTCGATCGACATCTGTCGGGGCCGGGCGAGGTCCGACTTTTTGGTGGAGGTGCGTTCGTTCTTGGTTATGGCCGAAACCGCACCACTGACGATGCGGATCTTCTGCTCGATGATCGCGAGTGCCAGGTGCTCATCGACACGGCAGGGTTCTCTGAAGCGATCGAAGCGACCAATCGCGAGCTCGAACCTCGCGGGCTGTATTTGACGCATGTGTTCGGACCAGAACAACAGGTGCTCTCGCCTGGTTGGCGCAATGATTGTCGTCCAATCGTACTGACGGGCCTCACGAAGCTGTCAATCTCCTGTCTGGGGCCAATCGATCTCGCTCTCACCAAGATGGGGCGCGCCGACGACGAAGACCTCGCAGACATCGAGTTCCTTCTGCGGACGCACCAACTCGAGCCCAATGCGCTTCGACGAGCCATCGACGTGGCGATCACTCCGCCCGAATATTCCGAACTCTTCACAGCAGCGAAGCCGAAAGTGCTCGCGTTGCTGGCTGGTTAGGGCTCGCGCGTCGCGGCCAACAGTGGACTGAGTGCCTCATGAAATTCGTCCGGGTTTGCCATGCGCGAAAACCACCGCAGCCATGCCAAGCTGTCGACCGTGTTTGGCGCGTTCGTTCGCGCCTACCGCGTCTCGCGGATGTCGGGCTGGGGCTGGTCGGGGTTGTCGAGCTTGAGGACGATGCCTTCGCGCGCGCCAAAGACTTCGACGTCTGAGCCGTGCGCTTTGGCGCGTTCGACGCCCAACGAGACCTTGGTGTCGGTGTCGCGATCCGAGTGCATCGGATCGTGGTGGGTAAGTGCGAGCTGTTTCACGTTTGCATCGCAGGCCAGGTCCACCACGGTCGAGGCGCGTGGGTGTCCCCAACCGACGCGGCTCAAATATTCTTCGTCGGTGTATTGCGCGTCGGCGACGAGCAAGTCGACGCCCCGCACGGCGGTCACCAGGTCTCGGGGCAGCCGGCGCAAGCTGTCGGGCTCGCTGACGGGCTGATCAGGATCCGCCAACAGCTGATCGAGCTCGCTGTCGGTGGCATACACCACGCTGCCGGCGGCGTGATCGATGCGGAACCCGACGCTGCCGCCGGGATGCTTTTGTGAGAAGCGGCGGACGACGAAGTCTCCGACGTTGACGTGGTCGTCCTTGAATGACTTCTGCACCACCTTTGCTTTGAGATCCGAGAACCGCACCGGAAAGTAGGCGCTGTTCATCTGCCCCGAAAGCAGCTGGTAGTTCTTCGCGTCGCCGTCGGCCCCGTAAACCCAGAGGGTCGTGCTCTGGAGGTAGGCGGGCGTGAAAAACGGAAACCCCTGAATGTGATCCCAGTGGGGGTGGCTGAGAAACAAGTGAATCTTGAGCCCTTCCGCCGGAGGATTTCGCATCAGCGCGATGCCCAACTCGCGCAAGCCCGTGCCCGCGTCGAAGACGCACAGCGTGGTGTCGCTGCGGACTTCCATGCACGACGTATTGCCGCCGTACCGTCGCGTGCGAGGGCCAGGGGTAGGAATGCTTCCCCGGACTCCCCAGAAGCGAACGAAGATCGCCATCAGGCGCCTTCCTGATAGCTGAAGACGAAGTCGCCCACGTGAAGCTCGTCTCCATCGCGCAGCACTGCCGAGTAAATTGCCAGGCCGTTGAGCAAAATCCCGTTGCGGCTCTCGAGGTCCTCGACGGTGTACTCGTCGTCGATGCGGGTCAGGCGGGCGTGATTTCGGCTCACGTTGTCGTTCTCGAGGTGAATGTCGTTCGACACGGCCCGACCGATGGTGAGTACGTCCTGGTCGAGGACGAAGCGCAGGACGTTCACCCCGGGGCCTTCGAGCTGTTTGAGCATGTGGGCGCGTCGAACGCGGGGGCGAAAGCCGGTCACCCGCTTGGTGATCGTCGTCTTGGGTTGTTCTGACAGGCTTCCCAGTTCGCGAAAGTCGCCGGTTGCGTCGTGGACCTTGCCCGCCATGGCCCCGAAGGTATCAGAGCCCAACGCTGGGCGCGCACCACAGAAACCGCAACGCTTCTGGAAGTCGCTGACCGCCCGACGCTGATCTGATACCTGCGCCGCATGTCCCGCATCTACCGTTCGCTTCCTCCCCAAGGGTCCCACCTTGGCATCGCGTACTCTGGCGGGCTCGACACGCGCTGTGCTGTCGCGTGGCTCGCCGAGCAGGGGATGAAGGTCCACGCGTACACTGCGGATCTCGCGCAGCCCGATGAAGCGAACCCGGCCGACATCCCTCCGACGGCGCTCGAGCATGGCGCCGTTGCGGCGAAGCTTATCGACTGTCGCCAGAGCATGGTTCGCGAAGGGCTCCTGGCGATTCAGTGTGGAGCGTTTCATCTGCGCTCAGGCGGCAGGACGTACTTCAACACCACGCCTCTGGGCCGAGCGGTAACGACAACCGCAATCATCCGCGCGATGGCAGAGGACGACGTGCACGTCTTCGGTGACGGCAGCACGCACAAGGGCAACGACATTCAGCGGTTCTACCGCTACGGCCTGCTCGTCAACCCTCGGTTGAAGATCTACAAACCGTGGCTCGACAACGCGTTCGTGCAGGCGTTCGGCGGGCGCAAAGAAATGAGCGAGTATCTGGCGCGCATCAACAAGCCCTACAAGGTGGGCACCGAGAAGGCGTACAGCACCGACGCGAACGTCTTAGGCGCGACCCACGAGGCGAAAGATCTCGAGCACCTCGACAAGGGGATCCGAATTGTCTCTCCGATTATGGGTGTCGCCTTCTGGAAGCCCGACGTCCAGGTCGACCCCGAAGAGGTAACCCTTGGCTTCGAGCAGGGGCTGCCAGCGACAATCAACGGGAAGCGGTTCGGTTCGCACTTCGAGCTGTTCCTCGAGGCGAACAAGGTCGCAGGTCGCCACGGGCTGGGAATGAGCGATCAGATAGAGAACCGGGTCATCGACGCGAAGAGCCGAGGCATCTACGAGGCGCCGGGCATGGCGCTGCTGCACCTGGTCTACGAGC
>JANOHG010001203.1:0-5348 GCA_031406375.1 Archangiaceae bacterium
GGCTCTCTCGCGTACTTGCCGAGAAGATCTTTGGGGTCGAGTTGTTCGTAAACCGCCGACGGCACGCTGTGCTCCTGTCGGACCACGATCGGTACGTATCCAACGGCGAACCCGGCCGGAGGGGTAACAATGAGTGAAGGATCCAGCGCTGCAAGCGTGCCTTGGCTCGGCGGCGGCATGTACTCTTGGTCGATCTTCCAGCGGGCGTGTATCCCCTCGACCAACGTCTGCAGCTTGTCTTTCTCGACACTGCTCAACGCGTATTGCTGCAAGGTCGGTTGGTCGACAAATCGGTACCAGCGGTAGGTCACTTTCGTGCCGTCGGCCAACGAGACACTGTATTCCTTTGTCGCGGGTCCCGGAGTCGCCCATGCGCCAGCGATGGTCGCAACGTAGGGGGAGCCGGGTCTAGCAATCGGAAAGATTTTATTGACGATTCCGGTCGCCTTGGGAACGTCTGCCTCTTTCACCGCCACGCGCTCGCCACCGACGTGCTTGAAGTACTGTGGAAACATCCCGGGCGTTGCGCCCTGCCATTGCAGGCCCCACGCAAAGGAATCGTAGATCTTGGTACTTGCCACGGCATCGATGCCGGCCAGTGGCAGGTCGTCTTGCCGGTAGGTCGGCTTGCCCGTGTTCAAGGGGGCGCGCCAGCGGGCATTATCTGCGAAGCGGCCGTTGCTCGCGGGCCCGCCATCGCGCCACGCCGCGACCGCATTAAACAATGCGGCCTTGGAATAGTAGAAGACGTCGCGAACGAGGACAGAGCGGCCCTGCGCGTCCACTGGGAACTGAAGCTGCGGTATCTTGGTGAAGACTGTTCCGCCGTCGTCGATGCCCTGAAAGAAGGGGACCGTGTTGATCTCCATCGCCCCGCCGCCCATGACCCCCGGGCGTGCATCGAGACCGCGTCCAAAAGCAAACGGGTAGCTGAAGAGCTTAGCGATCTTGCTCCAGGTCTCGGGCACATAGTAGGCGATGGGGCCGCTGAAATTGGAAGCACTCAAGAAACAAGTCCAGCTCTGGTCGCCAGTGGGCTGCGTCCCAGCCTTGGGCCCTGTCAGCGGCAACGCCATCCAGGCATACCCCAGCAGCGCGCCGTTCGGCCTGCCCAAGAAGGGGAGGCCATCGGGTGGAATCAGCAAGCGGTTGCTAAGTTGCGCAACACCCAGCTTGTCATCATCGAGCGGGGTGGCGCTGCGGAAGAAGCCCCAACCCGGAGATGCCACTTCGTAGTCGTAGCACTGGGGGGTCGCGTTCATACTGAACTTGGGAGGGCCGTAGCGGAACCGGTTCCCCGCCCAATAGCCGAGGCCACCTTCCACCGTTTGAAACACACTGTCCCAGGTGGGGCCGCGCTCCGGCCAGTTATCCCGTGCCAAAGTTCCCACCGGGCACAAAGGAGTGCTGTTGTTGTCTCGATTGTTCGGCGTAATCCACGCGCTCGGCAGGCCGATTTGAAAATTGGCGAGCGGTCGCGCTGTGAGCGGCCATACCGCAGAATAGAATCCCATCCCGGCTGTGTATCCATCTGGGGCGGCGTCGGTGCCGAACGAAATGTACCCCTGCAAGCCTTTGTAGCCGCTTGGCGCAGCGATCACGCCGTCGCAGAGCGTGTCACCCCACCCTTCATCGCAGCTGCATGAAAACCGGTTGATGGCGTCTATGCAGGCGCCATGCACACACGGACTCGGAGTGCATTCGTCCGTGTTGGTCGCGCAGGTGATTCCCTCCCAACCGCTGTCACATTGACAGCGGAAGCCGCCCGCGTCTGTTGTGCAGACGCCGTGAACGCAAGGCGCGCCCGCGCACTCATTGGTGCACCTGTTCGCCGCATCGGGGAATTCGGAGCAGTTGACCCCGGCATCGCCCTTAACTTCGGTGCAGCCCGCATTGGGTCCGCATGCGGTCAGTGCCCAGATCGCTGCACTCACTGCAAACCAGCGCCAAGGCGGTAGAGCCTTTTCGCGGCATGGGTGAGCTTGTTGTCGCGTGTTTTGTTCAGCGATTGACTGGCTGCCGGCCACGGAATTTCCTGCTTCCTTGATGGGTGTGAGTGGGTATTGTCTTCGAACGAAACGAGTTCCGCAAAGAATCACGAGGGTCACAACTGGCCAACCGTTGCGTCACCTCGCCGTTGAACTCTTCGCGAATCTTGATCATACGCCGGACAAAAGATCTCATTGGGGCGAAATGCCCCGGCTGCTTTTAGGTAGTCCCGCGAAACAACTGCGCAGTGGTGAGGCATCCAAATTGCGTCCATCTCGTTGAAGGTTTTTGGGGGAACCGCGATGGCGAACATTACTCCCGATGATGTCGTCCCCTCGTTGCGCAACAGCCTGGCCTTCAACCACCTTCCCCAGGGCCTGGGGGCGGGCTTCGTCAACGTGAAGAACATCATCAACGGCGATGAGTACAGGCTGCGCGGCTTCGAATATTCGCTGGCCCGTTTGCTGAATGGGCGGCGCACTGCAGCCGATGTGGTTTCGGCGGCTCGGCAAGTCGGGTTGCCGGTGACGCTCTCGGACCTGGATGGCTTCGTGAAGAAGCTGAGCGACCACCACCTCGTCACCCAGACGCCGTTGCCGCCCAATGACTACGACATGGCTTCCTTCGAAGCGCGCGAACGATGGGACGACAAGACGCGGCAGCTGTACCGCACTGCACTTCGGGAAGGGCGAGCAGGCAACCTCAACCGCGCGTTGATCAGCCTCGAGTGCCTGCTGTACGAGCGGCCTAAGACCGAGGCAGCCGTTCATCTGCGCAAACGGCTCAAGGAAAGCCTGAAAGCCCCGGACTCTGTCGCGCAATTCCGGAAGATTTTTGCTGACACCGAGCGCGACTGGCGCAGCGAAGAGCCGCTGGTTGATAGAAGTGAGAAAGAGCGGCGCGCAGTCGCAATGGGGCTGGGAGGTGTCCTCGCGCTGGGATTGTTGGTGCTCTCGTTGGCCCTGGTCCCCTTTCCGCTCGAAGTCATCCAACCGGCGACCCTGGTGCCAATCGCGTCGGCGAAGGTCCTGGCACCCAGCAGCGGCAGAATCGCGACGGTGCCTGTCGCGGTCGGGCAGTGGGTCGAGAAGGGCACCGTGCTTTACACCTATGACATCACGTCGCAGGTGCAGTTGCTCGAGGCCGCGGTCGAGCGGGTCGATAAGCTCAATCGCAGCCTCTACTCGAACCTTCCTCAAACCAAAGCGGCCGAGGACGCACGTACCCGCGATGCGAAGGCAGAAGCGCGGCTTGCGCAAGCCGAAGCGGCGCTTGAGCAGGAAGCCTCACGCGATGGGCTTGGAATCGCCGAAGCCGAGCATGCGCTGAGCCTCGCGCAGAAAGAGACTTCCGCGGCCCGCCAAGATTTGGATGCCCTGGTACCCGAGCTGCAGCGCACCGCCTTTCGCGCGCAGCAGGCCGAGCTGCAGGAACTCGAGACTGCGCTGCTGCGAAGTGAGGTCAAGGCTCCCTTGAGTGGCGCAATCATGATGCTGGCGGTGCAGCCTGAGGCCGAAGTGGTCAAGGGTATGGGCTCGGCGCAGATCGACGACACCCGCAAGCTGCGTGCGGTTGCGCTCGTCGAGCCCCGCGATCTGCCTGCACTCGCACCAGGCCAATCGGTGCTGCTGCTGAGCCAAGGGCGCGCGACGAACGCCACCCTCGAGAGCGTCTCGGGGCGACAGGTCGAGGTCGTCATCGACAACGCGGCGGCGAGCTTCCAACCGGGACCCGCCGAGCTGCAGATTCACGCCAAGCCGGTTCCGTTGATTCGTTAACTCACAGGCTTCGAATCTGCACCACCAGCTCGGCGGGAACCGACGTCAACGCCCCATCTGAGACTTCGAACCGAAACTCGACCGCCGACGAGGTGGTGCCGTCAGTGGAAAATTCGAAATCTCCCGTGCGCGGGTTGAGCAGCTTGACCCTGCCATTCGAAGGCTGATCGACGATGCGGTACGTCACAGTCTTGCTCTCGCGATCGTAGCCATACAGCCGACCCGTCACCGTCCCGCGGAAGGGCGCGCTGATTCCACTGGCGGCGGCGATCGGCACATCGTCGACGGGAGTCACGGTGAGACGAATCGAAGAGACGCTCGAGGCACCCGCGGCGTCGGTGGCGCTGAAGTCGAAATCGTCAGGGCCAAAGTAATTGGCGGCGGGCGAATAGACGAAAAGGCCGGATGCGGCGTCCGTCACGCTCACCGTCCCGTGCAGCGGGACGCGAACGACAGCGAATGCCACCGGCTCACCATCGACATCCGTCGCGCGCATTGCACCCACCAGCGTCGTGTCTTCGTTGGTCGTCAGCTTCGAGACATTCGCGACCGGAGCGTCGTTTTGAGGCTCGACCCGAACGGCGACCGAAGCCGGCGCAGACTTTGCCTTCCCATCGCTGACCGTCACCGTGAATGAAGCTGTGCCATGGTGATCGCGGGCAGGCTCGAAGCGAACGGCACCCTTCGCTGCGTCGATGATGGTTGAACGGCCGCGCGCTGGCACCGCGGCAATCGAATAGGTCAGCGGATCCCCATCGATGTCTTTGCCAATCAGCTGCCCTTCGACGGTCTGGTCTTCCAACGTCGACAGCTCGAGATTGGCGAGCGTCGGAGCATCGTTCACGGGCGCCACGCGGATCTTCACCGAGCCCTTCACGGTGGTTGTGCCATCGCTGACATCGAACGCTATCTCGTCGTCTCCGTTCAGGTCCGCCCCAGGGACGAAGCGCCAGGCTCCAGTCGCCGCGTCGAGAAGCACCGCCGACCCCAGGCGCGGCTGCGACAACAGGTGAAAGGTCAATCGATCTCCGTCGACGTCAAAGCCAGGCAGTTGCCCTTCGGCGGTCGCGTCCTCGGCGGTCGGCAGCAGCTCGGCCTTCACCCGAGGAATGTCGGGGACGGCTGCGATCGCGACAGTGACTTCCGAGGCGACGCTCAGCGCGCCGTCTTTCACCTCGATGGTGAAGCCATCGGGGCCGTTGTAGTCCGCGACCGGAATGTAGGTGACCGCGCCCGTGCGCGGATCGACGTTCGCCTGGCCATGGCTTGCCGGCGTGCGAACGCGGTAGCTGAGCACTGCGTCATCCACGTCGGAAGCGATGACCGTTGCCTTCGTCGCAGCGTCTTCCTGGGTTGAAAGCGCCAGCGACTTGGCAACCGGAGCGTCATTGATCGCGCGTACGGCGAGCCCAATCACAGTTTCCGCTCGCAGCTTTCCATCGGACACCTCGAGGGTGAAGCCGTCGGGCCCGTTGTAGTCGCGGGCGGGGTGGTAGCTGAACGCACCGGTCTGGGCGTTGAGCTCGAAGACACCATGCGTCGGCTTGCGGGTGACGCGGTAGACGAGGGTGTCGCCATCGA
>JANOHG010001279.1:0-4454 GCA_031406375.1 Archangiaceae bacterium
AGGGCCTTCACCTTGTCTTCGAGCTTGATTGGCATTTTTCCGATGCGGCTCATGGTGTCCTCAGTACACAGTGCAGATGAGCTCGCCGCCCACCTTCTGCTTACGCGCTTCGTGATCGACCATCACTCCACGCGAGGTCGACAAAATCGAAATTCCCATTCCGCCAAGTACGCGAGGAATGTTGCGTGCTGCAGTAAACCGGCGCAGGCCAGGCTTACTCACGCGCTTGATGCCGGTAATCACTGGCTCACGGTCCGGGCCGTATTTCAGCATCAGCGTCAGCTCGTTCTGAGGCTTACGCACATGAGTGGTGTAGTCGGCGATGAACCCTTCTTCTTTCAAAACCTTCGCGACCTGCTCCTTCAGCACTGAACCCGGCAACACCACCTTGTCGTGGCGCGCGCGAGACGCGTTGCGCAGGCGGGTCAGCATGTCTCCTACGGGGTCATTTACAGGCATTGTTCACTCCACCTACGAGACTGCGTGGGGTCTGTTTTGCTTACCGAGACAACCCCGGCAGTTCAAGACAGACATGAAAACCGTCGAGCTACGCCTGACGGAAAGGAAGTCCAAAGTGCTTCAATAATGCGAGACTGTGCTCGTCGGTGCGGGCCGTTGTCACGATGCTGACATTGAGACCCTTCACCTTCTCAATCTGATCGTAGTTAATCTCAGGAAAAATAATCTGTTCCCGAATTCCCAACGTGTAATTTCCCCGACCATCAAACGCCTTGTTCGAGACACCTTTGAAGTCGCGAACCCGTGGTAATGCCACGTTCACGAGGCGGTCGAGAAACTCATACATCCGGTCGTTTCGAAGGGTCACTGCTGCGCCGATTGCCTGGCCCTGTCGCAGCTTGAAGTTCGCGATCGACTTACGCGCGCGGGTGATGATCGGCTTCTGGCCAGTAATTGCCATCAACTGATCGACAGCCGATTCCATGATCTTGTTGTTCGCGAGGGCTTCGCCAAGCCCCATGTTAACGACAATCTTATCGAGCCGCGGAACCTCGTTGGGGTTCTTGAATCCAAGCTCCTTCATCAACGCAGGGACAATTTCCTTGCGGTAACGAAGCTTCAGACGCGCCGGCTTCGTCTCGAGACCTTCCTCGATGTTGGCGGCAAACCCTGCCTTCTTCGAGTCTTCCTTGCCGCGCTTCTTCGCCGCGCGCTTCGCTTTGGCATCAGCCGCCGCCTTCGCGTCGTCAACGAGCTTCTTCTTGTCTTTTGCAGAGTCTTCGTTCTTGTCGTCAGCCATAATATTTTCTCGCTCAGTCGATCGACGCGTCGCACTTCTTGCAAACGCGCGACTTCTTATCGGCAGTGGTTTTCAGACCGACGCGGGTGGGCTTGTCGCACTTCGGGCAAACGAGGGAAAGGGAAGCCAGTGCGATTGTCCCCGCAGACTCAAGAATGCCGCCCTCCGGATTCGCGCGATCGCGACCCTTCTTGACGTGCTTCTTCACCATGCGGAGCCCTTCAACGCGAACGCGATTCTTTACCTTGTCGAAGGCAAGAATCTTTCCTCGATTGCTGTTCTGGGTCCGTTCGGCGCCCGCGGTCACCTGCACGGTGTCTCCGACTTTGAGCTTTTGCATTTAAAGGACCTCTGGCGCGAGCGAGATGATCTTCATGAACTTCTTCGCGCGCAGCTCGCGAGCCACCGGCCCAAAGATGCGGGTGCCAATTGGCTCCATTTCCTTGTTAATCAACACTGCACTGTTTCCGTCGAACTTGATGTAGCTGCCATCGGGCCGACCCAGCTCTCGCTTCGTCCGTACGATGACCGCTTTCGCGACATCACCCTTTTTCACTTTGGCGTTCGGCAGTGCCTCGCGGATCGAGACGACGATCACATCGCCAATCGACGCGTACTGCCGCTTTGATCCACCAAGGACCTTGAAGCAAAACACTTTCTTCGCGCCCGAATTGTCTGCCACGTCGAGCACTGTCTGCATCTGAATCATTGTCGAACCCTCTATCTCAAATCTGGCTGTCAGCGCTCATTACGTATTGTCTCGAGCCTGCGAACTGCTGTTCTTTCCTTGGCACGCATTGCGCGTCTGCCTCGGACATGAAAATTCTATTAACCTTGACCGCCTAAACGCGAACCGCGCGCTCGAGCACCTTCGCGACGCGCCACCGCTTGTCCTTCGACATCGGCCGGGTCTCGGAAATGAGGACCTTGTCGCCCTCATTGATGGTGATCGTCTTGGGGTAGTCGTGATCCTCGGCATGCGCCTTGTACTTCACGCGCAGTGTCTGGATCTTTCCGTACTGGGCGTGGGCAGCGCGCCGCCTTACGGTGACGATTACCGTTTTCTGCATCTTGTTCGAGGTGACAACACCAATGCGCGTCTTCGGGCGCCCGCGGGTGTCGGTCTCGTTCGTCGGGATCGTGGTCGTGGTCGTTTCGGCCATGTTGTTAAGCCTTCTTCGCCGGCTTGACTTCAGCGGCGGTGTGCTTCTGGGTGAGAACGGTGAGCACGCGCGCGAGATCGCGCTTGTGGTTGGTTCGCTCGGAAGGGTTGTCGAGCGCACCAGTCTTCAACTTCAGCTGATCCTGGAAGAGACTCGTACGCAGTTCCTGCGCGCGCCGGTTCAGGTCGTCGACGGTGAGATCGTTCAGCTCTTTCGCGGTTGCCATGGTCTGTATCCTTAGATCTTCTGATCCGCGCGAAACACGATGCGCGTCATCACTGGAAGCTTGGCCTGAGCGAGCTTCATCGCCTGAATCGCCAATTCCTTCGTCATCCCATCCATCTCAAAAAGGATCCGGCCCGGCTTCACGACGGCCACGTAGTACTCGACGTTGCCTTTGCCGGTTCCCATTCGGGTCTCGGCGGCCTTCTTGGTGATTGGCTTGTCTGGAAACACGCGAATCCAGATTTTCCCGCCTCGCTTGATTTTCCGGCTGATCGCAATTCGACCCGCCTCAATCTGGCGCGACGTGATCCAACCTGGATCCAGGGTCATCAGACCGAACTCTCCGAATGAGAGGTCGCTGCCGCGGTATGCCTTACCGGGCATCCGGCCTTTCTGCATCTTGCGGTATTTGGTTCGAGCTGGCTGGAGCATGGTGGTCTTTGTCCTTCTCTCTTAGCGCTGGAACTCGCGAGGCGTTTGCGACTTGCCCGGCAACACTTCACCGCGACAGATCCACACCTTGCATCCAATTTTTCCGTAGGTCGTTTTTGCTTCGGCAAAGCCGTAATCAATGTCGGCGCGCAGCGTATGGAGCGGAACTCGACCCTCGCGGTACCACTCGTACCGGGCCATTTCCGCGCCACCAAGGCGGCCAGAGCAGGCAACTCGAATCCCCTTCGCTCCGAACTTCATCGCAGTTTGAATTGCCTTCTTCATCGCACGGCGAAACGCGATTCGGCGCTCGAGCTGGGTGGTGATGTTTTCTGCCACGAGCTGGGCATCAATCTCGGCCTTACGGACCTCGACGATGTTCAAAAATACTTCGTTTTTTGTGTATTTCTGGAGATCCTTCTTCACCGTCTCGATTCCAGCACCACGCTTGCCGATGACAATTCCAGGGCGAGCGGTGTGAACATTGACCTTTACCTTGTTCGCCGCGCGCTCAATCTCAACCTTCGAGACGCCAGCGTGGTTTAGGCTCTTCTTGACGAAGTTTCTGATCTTGATGTCTTCGTGGAGCCACTGCGCGTAGTTCTTTTCGTCGAACCACTTGCTGTCCCAGGTGCGGATGACGCCGAGACGGAAGCCAATCGGATGTACTTTCTGACCCATGTGTCTCCTTACGCCTTCGGCTTCTTGTCGTCGGTGAGGACAACGTGAACGTGGCTGGTCTTCTTGTTGATTCGGCTCGCACGGCCCATCGCGCGTGGCATGAAGCGACGCGAGGTGGGGCCCTGATCGACCGAGATGTGTTTGACATACAGCTTGTCGATGTCGACCTGACCCTTGCTTTGGTCGGTCGCGTTTGCGATCGCGCTCTCGAGTAACTTCTTCACCGGACGAGCCGCGGCGCGCTTGGTGAAAGTGAGGATGCTGATCGCAGCCCCGACCGTCTTGCCGCGGACGAGCGCGACAACCACCGAAAGCTTCCGGGGGGCCATGGTGAGGTGACGAAGATGTGCAGTGGCTTCCATGGGGTCGCTCCTTACTTCTTGCCGCCGGCGGCGGGAGCCACCTTCTTCTCGGCCGAAGGGCCGACGAAGGTACGGGTAGGGGCAAACTCGCCCAGCTTGTGACCGACCATGTTCTCGGTGACGAACACGGGGATGAACTTTCGCCCGTTGTGCACGGCGAACGTATGGCCAACGAACTCGGGCAGAATCGTCGAGCGTCGCGACCAGGTCTTGATGACCGATTTCTTGCTCGCCTTCACCATGTCCTGAACCTTGCGGGTCAGATGGAGATAGACGAACGGGCCTTTGTAAATTGAACGAGCCATTGTCTTTCCTTACCCCTACTGGCTGCGA
>JANOHG010001292.1:0-4166 GCA_031406375.1 Archangiaceae bacterium
CGTCTGCTGCCTGCTTGACCTCACCATTCGCCGCGCGACGAACGACGCGAAAAGCCTCGACGACGTGATGCGCGCGATGTGGCTGAAGTGGGGCGATGGGTCCGGCGTGCCTGAGGACGGAATCGAGAAGATCGCCGCCGAAGCAGCGGGCATCGATTTGACGGCCTTCTTCGATCGCGCGCTGCGCAGCACAGAAGAGCTCGACTACGCCCCCTTCGCGCACGTCGGCCTCGAGGCAAAGTACCGCGTTCGCGAGTCGCCCAATGACAAGGGTGGCAGCCCGCCTCGGGTGAAGGTGGGCGAGGAAAAGGTACGAGGGTGGTTGGGGATTTCGACCCGTGGCTCGTCGACGATCGCCAGCGTGCTCGAAGGATCTCCGGCGATGGATGCGGGGATGTACCCTGAAGACGAAGTGCTCGCCCTCGACGGCTTGAAGGTCGACGGACAGGGTCTGATCGCTCGGCTGGAGGAAAAGAAGCCGGGCGACAAGGTTCGCATCACCGTGTTCCGCAGAGATCGCCTGACCGAGGTCGAGGTGACCATCGTCCCCAAGCCTGCTGATGCGGTGTACCTGGCACGCGTCGAACAACCGACCGAAGAACAGAAAGCGGCGTTCAAGAACTGGCTCGGCGCGCCGTGGGACGACGGCGTCGAGTCACGGCCGACAGTCTGACAGCGATTCGCGACAAATCGATTTGGTCGTCAACCGCGGCGGAGATCGCTTGAAGTGGGAACTGAGCCTCAATTGACCCGCTTAGCCGACGGCGATAGACGGCGACGAAGATGCCAACCCGCGCAAACCTCGCTCTGCTGCGTGCGCGTTACGTCGAACAGGGCAAAGCGCTGCCTGCCGGGCTTCGGGCCGAGCTCGAGAATGATCCCAGGCAGGGTGCGCAGGCGTTGCTCAAGACAATCAAGGGCCGGGCGAGCGCCAACCGCGCAGAAGGTCAACGCCTCAAACACCTGCTCAAGTTCGAACTCGAGCTGTATGCGCAGGGCTTCGTGCTCATCGCGGGCGTTGACGAAGCTGGGATGGCGCCTCTCGCCGGCCCTGTCGTCGCAGGTGCTGTGATTCTTCCCCAAGGCTACAAGCTGCGCGGCCTCGACGATTCGAAGAAGATCCTCGATGAAGCCAAGCGCGAGGCGCTGGCGGTCGACATCAAGCGCGACGCAATCGCGTGGGCAAGTGGGTGGGCGAGCTCGGAAGAGATTGACGCCATCAACATCTACCATGCAGGTCTGCTCGCGATGCGACGCGCCGTCGAGGCGCTTTGCGTGGCACCCGATTTCTGCCTCGTCGACGCGCGCAAGATTCCGCACATCGCCCAGCCGCAGCGTGGAATCATTCATGGCGACGAGCTGTCGATGTCGATCGCCGCCGGGTCGATCATCGCCAAGACGACCCGCGATCGGCACATGGCCGAGCTCGACGAGAAGCACCCCGGATGGGGCCTGAAGTCTCACAAGGGCTACCCGACGCCTGCCCACTTCACCGCAATCAAGAAACTCGGCGTGCTCCCGTTTCATCGCCGAAGCTTTGCGCCGATCAAACGCGCGCTTGGCTTGATGCCCGAGCAAGAGGAACTTCTTTGACGTCTCTGAGGGACCAGCAAACCAAGCTGACGCGCGTTCAGCAACGAAGGATCGCGGCGCTGCTTGAGGCCGCTTTCGACCCCCTTCCACCTTCGTACAGCTATTTGCCTGCCAGCGCCTTCGCCTGAGCCGAATTGAGCAGCGCGATCGCGTTCACTCCCGCGTCGAGCATCAGGTTGAGCTGCTCGCGGCTGAAGGCGCCTTTCTCGGCGGTGCCCTGAACTTCGACCAGCCGGCCACCCTCGAGCGCAACGACGTTGAGATCCACCTCGCCGCCCGCGTCTTCTTCGTAGTCGAGGTCGGTGAACACTTCGCCCTTCACAATTCCTATCGACACCGCCGCGACAGAGGTGAGCTTCGGCAACGCACTTAGCTGCTTCTTTTCCTGCACCTTCCTCATCGCCAGCACCAACGCGACGTACGCGCCAGTGATCGACGCTGTCCTCGTTCCTCCGTCGGCCTGAAGCACATCGCAGTCGAGCGTGAAGGTCCGAACTCCCAGCGTCTTCAGATCCACCGCCGCACGAAGCGACCGGCCGATGAGCCGCTGGATCTCTTGCGTGCGCCCCGTCTGTTTGCCCTTGGAAGCCTCGCGGGCGTTTCGATCATGCGTCGCACGGGGCAGCATCCCGTACTCGGCGGTGATCCAACCCGAGCCCTGGCCCATCAGGTGCGGAGGAACCCGTTCCTCGACGCTGCAGGTGACGAGGACTTTGGTGTGGCCGAACTCGACTTGGCAGCTGCCTTCCGCGTGGCGGTTGACGTTGGGGCAAAGGACAATAGGGCGGAGCTCACTGGCACCACGGTTGAAAGAGCGCATGAGCCCGCTTAACCCCACCGATTGGTCGTGTCGACCTCGGTAGGCAATCAGGGCGTCTTGCCGTCGCGCTCGTAAATCTGCAGCAAAAACGCCTGCACGCCATCGGCAATCGCTTGAGCCAACTTCGCCTGGTACTCGGCATCGGCCAGTCGAAGCCCTTCGTCTGGGTGCGAGATGAAGCCGATTTCGACCAGCACCGCGGGCGCATCGAGCCCCATCAGCACGTAGAAAGGTGCCTGTTGAACACCCCGGTCGATCGCCCCGCTGGCGCCAATCAGCCTCTCGTGAACCAGGTACGCAAGGCGTGACGAATCCGCGTGGGTCTCGCTGCGCTGAAGGTCGGCAAGGATGAACGACAGCGTGCCCCCTTTGGGTCCTTTGGCAGCGACTGAATGCTCGGCGTTCTCGCGCGCTGCCACCTTGCGCGCCTCCTCACCCGATGCCGCCGCCGAAAGGAAGTACGTCTCGATTCCCTCGGTCGTCTGCCGCAGCTTCCTCGTCGGCATCGAATTGGCGTGAATCGACACGAACAGATCCGGCTTCTGCTCGTTGGCCCACTTCACCCGGTCATTAAGGTGCAGCAGCAGATCCTTCTCGCGGGTCAGCCGCACCCGCGCGTGCACTGTCGTCTCGAGCGCCTGCTTGAGCTTCAACGCCAGCGCCAACGCGACCGTCTTTTCCTTTAAGCCCGTCGCCGAAGCCGCGCCTTCCTCGTTCCCACCGTGGCCCGGGTCCACCACGACAAGGGGCCCCGCGATCGCAGAACAACTGACAATCAGCAGGAGGCAGGCCCAACCACGCATCGCCCCACTGTAGACGACGGGCAGCTTACGCGGGCAGCGGCATCACCTTTCGCAGCGCAGCCACCGCCCAGGCACGATCGATTTCCATTTGGCTTCCGGGCGCGACCGGCTTCCATTGCGCGAGCCCGCGGTCATAGGAGCCAAGAGGACTGCTGAGAAACCGCGGGCCTGGCTGCCCGGCTCGAAAAAGGATCCAGGCCAGGCTTCCGCGTTCGCGATCTACGGCCTCGAACAGCAACCCGTCGTCCAGGCTCGGGTGCTCGAGCGTCGTCAGCAACAACACCTTCACCATCTCGATCGCCCAGTCCTTGAGCCCTGCGTCGACGAGCTTCACCTTTTCCATCAGCGCGTTCATCGAGCGGACAATGCGACGTTCACCTGCCACTGCCGATTCCTCGAACGCAAGCTTGATCTTCGCGATCGCCTCGGAGTCACCGACGCAGACCTGGCAAAGGAACTCGGCCTTTGGATCATGAAACAGCAGATCTGCCGCCATCGGGGTGCGCTTGCCGCATCCGCACTCAAGCAGGTTCAGCTCTCCGCGCAACAGCGCGGCCTTCTGCCCGGGGTCGATCGAAGCATTAACGCTGCGAACCAACGCGACCTGGCTCACCTTGGCGCACGCCGGACAAGTCACCAAAGTGTTGGCGACGAGACTCACACCACGTCTATCCCCGGCTTGCCCCGCTCGAGCGAACCGATCACCGCGGCGAACACGCCCGCTTTGAGCAGCGCCGCAACCGCTTTGCGCTCGTCTGCTTGAGGCACTGCCGCCAGCAAACCGCCGTTGGTCTGCGCGTCGGCGAGCACGAACTTCACGTGCTCAGGCAACCCGGTAGGAAACTTCACCCACTTCGCCACGTGCTCCAGGTTGGTGCGCGTACCGCCAGGAACCACATCTTCTTTTGCGAGCTGAGGAATGCCTTCGAGAATCGGAACGTGCTCGAGCT
>JANOHG010001307.1:0-8072 GCA_031406375.1 Archangiaceae bacterium
CCTCTGAGCCTGTTCTTGACGCGAGAGGTTTTCGCCAGACTCGACGACCGTTCCGAGGACGAAGGCTTGAGCTTCTCGCGGCTGGTCGAATACGCCTGGCGGCGCGCGCACCCGTTTGTCGACCCGAAGCAGGGCCGATGACTGCCTCGATTGCCGCAGCGTTGGTCGCAGCCAAAGAGCCACTGCAATTGATTGGCAGGACCTTGCCTGCGCCCGCGAAGGGCGAGGTGACGCTGAAGCTCGAGACCTGTGCGCTGAGCCTGTCGGACTGGGACGTGGCGATGCTCGACGGATTGCCGCGGCTTCCGTTGGTGCTCGGCGGTGAGGCTGTCGGTCGCGTCACCGCGCGTGGCGAAGATGTGTCACTGGCGGTGGGACAGCGGGTGGCGCTCACGCCGCTCGCTTCGACGTGCGGAGCCTGCGCCTTGTGCGAGCGCGGCCTCGAGCAGTACTGCGCACGCATCGTGCTGCATGGCTTCGGGCGCGATGGTGCTTTGAGTACCGCAGGAAACTTCTGGGCTCAGCATTTGCTGCCCATCGACGACACCTTCGAGGCGGCACTGTTGTGCTCGGCGCTCACCACGGGCTGGAGCGCGCTGGGTGGCGTGCAGGCTGCGGGCGTTGGTAACGGACAGAGCCTCGCGGTGTTCGGAGTCGGCGGCGTCGGTGCGGCGGTGGTTCAAGTCGCATTGATGCGGGGAGCGCGTGTGGTGGCCGTCGAGCCCGAAGAAGACCGCCGCGCGCTCGCGCTTGCCTTTGGCGCAGAGCGCGCGCTTCATCCCAACGACGCGCTCAGCTTGAAGCACTCGGTTCATGCGGCGCTTGTCTGTACACCTTCGACCCAGGCCATCGTGCTGGCGCACCGGGCGCTGATGCCGTCGGGACATCTGGTGCTGCTCGGTGGCGGCCAATCGACACGGTTTGATCTTCCACTGCTCGACGTCGTCAGCCGGGGAATCTCGGTACGCGGCAGCTTCCTTGGCAGCAGATCCGAGCTGCTCGAGGTGCTCGGTTGGGTGCGGTCGGGTGCGCTGAAACCGCGGTTCGTTCGGCATCCGCTGGCAGAAGCTCCCCACCGTCTGTATGCGCTGCGCGACCTTGGCTTCCTGGGCCGGCTCGTCTTCGACCTGTGAACTTCAGTGCACCGCGCCCTGCCCCAACCGGGCAACTACTCGGTCGCATCCAAAGTGACGGCAGACAGTACGACCCAAGGGCTGCCCTCGCGGTGGCGCGCCACCACAGGAACCGGGGGCCCGCCGTCGATTTTCAAACGAGAATCGATGGGCGACGGAACGGGGGGCTCAGTCGGCGGTGTTGTTCCGGCTGATGATTCCAATACAGGGTGTTCAGTGCTCAGCGATGCCGGTGGTGGTTTGGGTGCCATGGGTGCCTGGGACAGCGTTGCGCCTCAAAGCAACTTCGTCACGACCTGGAACTTCTCTTCGTCGGTCGTGAACCCATGCCGCACCGCGCGTTCGATGACAGCACCGACATTGGTGTAGCCAATCAGCACTTCGAACCCCAGCGCCCGCCCTTCGTCGACGATGGCGGCCACAACCGCATCCAGCCCAAGGGTTCGCGTCTCGCGGGGCAACGTCGGGTTGGCGGCGAGATTCTCTATCCACGCCAGTTTCGAATCCGTGCGGTACATGAAGCCCATTGCGACGTCGTCAATGACGAAGCCGGATTGCGGCAAGAACTGAATCGGCAGCGCCGGAATGCCGTAGTAAAGCGTCCACTCGCAGAATGTCGCGTAGTGAAGGGCCGCCTGAAACCTTTGGACCTTCATCGCCAACCCCCCGCGGAGTCTCGCACATCACACCGAAACGCAGACGATCGGAAACTTGTACGCTTCACGTCGGATAACCGAATTTAGACTTCTCAAACCGCGACATTTGTTCGCAAGGCTTCTTAAAATGGGTGGCGTTCTCAAGAAGGTTGTGAGTGTGGCAGCGAAAGTCGCCGATGTCGTCGCGCCCATTGCGTCATTCATTCCTGGTCTGAATCCAGTCGTGACGGCCATCGCGGCAGGGGTGAAGATCGCGGATGGGTTGACTGATAAGCCGCCCAATCTCGGAAAGGCGCTCGAGGGTGCGATGTCCTTCATCCCCGGTGGCGCGTTGGGCAAGATGTTGGGCCCACTGAGCAAGCTCGGCGGTGGAACGGCTGGGAAGGCGGCCGAGATGTTCGCTGGAGCGCTGACAGGCGGTGGCGGAGGACAAGGCGGGGTTCTCGGCGACCTGCTCGGCAAGGTGATGCCAAAGATTGGCGGCGCCGACTCGGTGCTTGGATCTCTGGCCGGCAAGATGTTCAGCGAGCTTTCCGGCAAGTTCGCGGGAAGTGCGTTCAAGGACGCGCTCACAAAGATTATCAGCGATGCGACAAACTCCAAAGACGGCGAAAAGTTGTCGCTGAATCAAATCGCGGACGCTTTCGCTCCCAAGACAGGCCGTTCGGTCGACCGGTCGATCAACGGAGAAGTTCAGTCTGTGCCAGAGGCGCAGATTAACCCCGAGTTGGTCAAGCTGCTCCAGTCGATCGCGGATCAGATTCGCTTCAGCCTCGAGCAGAACCAGTCGTCGTTCCAGTCCAACAGCTAACGGACGATGCGAGAGGTCAGCTTCTCGAGCACGAGTGGCGGCTGCTCGCACAGCCCAGAGTGAACGGGGCCTGGCTGCACGAGCGTGCTGCGCGGCGCAACCAGCCAGTGCCAGCGTTCTTTCTGGGTGAGCTTGCCGATCGGCCCGGCAAGCGAACCTCCGTGGCAGATTAGCGGAATTGCCGCGAGGTGTGCGGCGATGGTCTCGACGTCGGAATCGGGCGCGAACGACTTGAGCCGATTTGAATCGAGGTGAATCCGCGCGTCGAGGAAGTCGAGCGTCAAGCAGTAAAGAATGACGCCCGCATTGATGAACTCTTCGCGATCGACGCGGGGCACCACACGGATGACAGCGTAGTCAAACGAGTTCAGAGCGGGCCCGCAGGGATTCGGCGAGGAAGATTGGCGCAGCTGCGACACGAGCCTGCAAGTATTGGCAATAGGCGAGCCGATGCGCGGCGACGCTGGCGAAGTGGGGCTCATTCTCGAGCCACGCGTCGGGAACCGAGGCGACCGCGGCATCAATGACATCGGGCGTCAGCTGAGCAGCCAGCTGGGCGCCTTCGAGCTCGAGCTGCGTCGCAAAGGGCAGCAACACGTGGTCCTTGATTGGTTTGAAGGGTGTCTGCGCGCTCAGCAAGAAGTTATCCCACGCGTGGTGGAAAAACATCGCGGCGCCGTGGTCAATGAGCCACAGCCGACGGTGCCAAACCAATAGGTTGGGATTCTTCGGCGTGCGATCGACGTTGGTGATGAACGCGTCAAACCAGACAATTCTCGAAGCGGTCAAACCTTCCGGAACCGGACCGACGACTGGGTCAAACATCACTGAGCCCGGCAAGTAGTCGAGCGCGACGTTGGTACCTACGCTCGCCTTCAACAGGTCGCGGATTTCTTCATCGGGTTCGGCACGTCCAATCGCCGAATCGAGTTCCATCAGCGCCAACTCGGGAACCTTCAGGCCCAGTGCGCGGCCAAGCTCGCCGGCAATGACTTCGGCGATCAACGCCTTGATGCCCTGCCCTGATCCACGAAACTTCAACACGTACAAGCCTTCGTCGCTTGCCTCGACCAGCGCAGGCAAAGAGCCACCTTCTCTCAGCGGAGTGACGTAGCGGGTCGTGTGAAGGGTCTTCAACATGCGGTGGCGCGACGGCAATTCATACTTGAGCAGCACCGCGGAAGCGCTGGAAATGGACCCGTCGGCTGGTTCGGTGGCCGGAGGCCTCGGGGGTTTCTAGGGCGGTCGCTGACCGCTTAAAAGTTCGCGTCGAGCACCACAGCACCGCTCACACCCAACTGGTACGCCGACACCCGACGTTCGAAGAAGTTCGCGACTTCCTGCACGTCTTGCAGGTCCATGAAGGCGAGCGGATTCTTCGCCCGGTAGCGTTTAGGGAACCCGAGCGTGACCAGCCTTTGGTCCGCACAGAATTCCAGGTACCCACGGACCTCGGCAACAGAGAGCCTGACGACTCCTCCGCCCAATAAGTCTTCGGCGAACTGCGTCTCACACGCCACCGCCTCGTCAATCATCTGTGTGATGTCTGCCTCGAGTCGGGCGTCGAAGAGCTCGGGTTCCTCTCGGCGCACTGTCCTCACCACTTCGAACGCGAACGCCATGTGGCCGCTTTCGTCGCGAAACACCCAGTTGGTGCCCGCCGATAACCCGTGCAGCAACCCGCGTGACCGCAGAAAGTAGACGTAGGCAAACGCTCCGAAGAAGAAGAGCCCTTCAATGCAGGCGGCGAAGCAAATCAAATTGAGCAGAAACTTCTGCCGATGTTCGCGCGACTCGAGCCGCTCAAGCGACTGAATCGAGTCGAGCCAGCGCATGCAGAACTTGGCCTTCTGGGCGATCGACGGAATCGTTTCGATTGCGGTGAACGCGCGGTGGCGCGCCTCGGGGTCGGGAACGTAGGTGTCGAGCAGAGTGAGGTAGAACTGAACGTGAAGCGCCTCTTCGTACAGCTGTCGGGACAGGTACATGCGCGCTTCTGGCGCGTTCAGATGACGGTAGAGGTTCAGCACCAGATTGTTGGCGACGATGGAATCGCCCGTCGCGAAGAATGCAATCAGCCGCTCGACCAGATGCCTTTCGGCGGGCGTCATTTTCTTGTTCAAGTCGCCAACGTCGGTGGCGAAGTCGACCTCTTCCACCGTCCAGGTGTTTTTGATCGACGCCCGGTACATCTCGAAGAACGCCGGGTAGGCCATCGGCCGCAAGGTCAGCGACATTCCCGGATCAAGCAACCGCGCAGGATTCGAAGCGTTCACGTGCACGCCTCACACTGGCCCGGGTTCTCGAGCGAGCATGTCACTGCTTCGGCGGCAGACTCGACAGTGGCCTTGGCGATGCGCGTCGCGGGCCGTGAGCGCAGGTAGTAGGTCGTCTTCAGCCCTTTTTTCCACGCATGAAAATACATGCTCGAAAGTTGCCCGATGTTCGGGCTTTCGATGAAGAGGTTCAGCGATTGGCCCTGGTCGACGAAGGCGCCGCGGTCTGCGGCCATGTCGATGAGCGAGCGCATCGGAAGCTCCCAAACCGTGCGGAAGACGGCGCGCAGCTGCGAGGGAAGCTCTTCAATCGTTTGCACCGAGCCTTCCGCGCTCTTCAGTCGCGACCGCATCGCTTCGTTCCATTGCCCAAGCGCCTTCAATTCTGCGACGAGGTACCGGTTCACCTGCATGAAGTCGCCCGACAGCGTCTCACGCTTGAAGAGGTTCGACACTTGCGGCTCGATGCACTCGCAGCAGCCGGCGATCGACGCGATGGTGGCTGTCGGAGCAATCGCAATCAGCAGCGAGTTGCGCAGCCCCACCGTCTTCACCCGATTTCTCAAGGCTTCCCACCGTGCTTCATCGACTGGCACCACCGACCACGCGTCGAACTGAAGTTCTCCTCGCGCGGCTCGGGTCTCGGCGAAGGCGGGGTGAGGTCCGTTCTCGATGGCGAGCTCGACCGAGGTCGACAGCGCATGAAAGTAGATTTCTTCCGAGATGCGCACCGACAGCGCGCGCGCTTGCACCGAATCGAACGGCAGCCCGAGCTGAAAGAAGACGTCTTGTAGGCCCATCAAGCCCAGGCCCACCGGCCGCCATCGCAGGTTCGACTCTCGGGCGGCAGCGATGGGGTAGAAGTTGAGGTCAATCACCCGGTCGAGTTGACGAACGGCCGAGCGCACCGTCGAGGCGAGCTTCTCGAAGTCGAAGGCACCTTCGGTGACGTGTCGGCCGAGGTTCACCGAGCCCAGGTTGCAGACAGCGGTCTCGCCGGCTGAGGTGACCTCGAGGATTTCGGTACACAGGTTCGACAGGTGCACCGTTCGGCCTGGCAGCGCGGTCTGGTTGCAAGCGCGGTTCGACTTGTCCTTGAACGTCATCCAGCCGTTGCCCGTCTGCGCGAGGGTCTTCATCATTCGCGCGTAGAGCTCGCGCGCGGCGATGGTCTTCACCGCGAGCCCTGCCTTCTCGGCTTCGACATAGGCCTGCTCGAACGCGTCGCCGTAGAGATCCGGAAGCTGTGGAACGGTGCTGGGGTCGAACAGGCTCCAGGTGCCGCTCTGCTCGACCCGGCGCATGAAGAGGTCCGGAATCCAGTTGGCGAGGTTGAGGTTGTGGGTGCGGCTCTGGTCGTCTCCGGTGTTGTCGCGCAGCTCGAGGAACTCCTCGATGACTGCATGCCACGGCTCGAGGTAGACGCAGCAAGCGCCCTTTCGCTTGCCACCTTGGTTCACCGCCGCGACCGACGAATCAAGCGTCTTCAACCACGGAACGATGCCATTCGAGTGGCCGTTGGTCCCTTTTATCAACGACCCCCGTGAGCGCACCCGGTGGTAAGCGATGCCAATGCCGCCCGAGAACTTCGAGAGCAGCGCGACGTCGCCGTACGAACGGTAGATGTCTTCGAGTTGATCTTTCGGCGAATCCAGCAGGAAGCAGCTCGACAGCTGCTCGTGCGTCGTCCCCGCGTTGAAGAGCGTCGGCGAGCTGGGCAGGTACTCGAGTGTAGAAAACAGCCGGTACTGCTCGACGGCTTGAGGCACAGTTTGCGAAAGTGCGCAGGCGATGCGCAGGAAAAATTGCTGAGGTGTCTCGAGAACGAGCCGCGTCTTCGGATGCTTGAGCAGGTAGCGGTCGTAGAGCGTGCGCAGGCCGAAGTACTCGAACTCGCGATCCCGTTCGACCCTCACTGCGTCGTTGAGCTTCCGGGCGTTGAGCGAAACGAACTCGGCCAGCCGCGGCCCGACGACCCCCAGGCGGGTGAGCGCGGCGATGGACTGCGAGAAGGCGTGGACCTCTTGGCCGCGAACCTCTTTCTCGATGTAGGTGCTGAGCAAGCGCGCAGCCAGCCGTGAGTACTGCGGTTCTTCGACGGTAAGCGCCGCCGCAGTTTGAATCGACAGCTGGTCGAGCTCGCGCGTGGTCGCTCCGTCGTAGAGGCCGCTGATGGTCTTCGTCGCGACGCGCATCGCGTCGACGTCGTGCAGGCCGACACAGCTGCGACTCACCGCCCGGACGATTTTGTTCAAGTCGACCGGCTCGGCGTGGCCGTTGCGTTTCGTCACCCGCATCGAAGTCTGGGTGGTTTCCTCAGGTGGCGGTTTCGGGCTCGAGCGGATGCCCGAATTGACAATCATTCGTGTGGTTTCGTTCTGCATGCAGTCCCCATCCGTTCGCCAACGTGATCCGCAGAGGCAAAAGCCCCACGGGCGACTGGAAGACAGGTGAGCAGAAGGGAAAGCACTCGGGGCGACACCAGAATCGCGTCGGCTCGAAAACCGTCCCGCCTTCCCACGAGGCATCCAGGTCGAAATCGATACCGGATGTCTCCCCGGCATCGCGTGCTGGCAGGTCTTCGGGCTCGTGAGCTTTTCCGGAAGGCTTCACCGGGCTTCTACTTTCCACCGCTTCCCAGCCGATTAAATGCGCCAGTGCTCGACGTGAATTTCGTTCTCACCTACCGCTGCGGGGCAGCTCCGGCATTCAACCGGATTCCCTTTTCAGGCTGGGCTTCCAAACCCAGCCACCAACACGGCCGCGATATACGAGGCGTGAAGATCGCTGTCAAACGCCGACGAACGGCGCGCTGGTGCGTCACTGGGAAAAATCGCGCACAGCTGCCGTTTGACCCGACGCGTTACCAGATGACGCTGTCCGTCGCTTCCTCCAAGAAGCGACCCGATTGAGAGCCCCCCCCATTGGCTCGACGGTCTTAGTGTGGGCTAGAAGTCGGCGCGTGATCCTTCGCGCCGTTGTGGTGGTGTCGATTTTGTCCTTCAGTAGTTGTTCGGTTCCCTCGCTTCCAAAGCCAAAGCCAGAGATCTGCGGCAACCACATCGACGACAACGTCGATGGCAAGACGGACTGCGCGGATCCAACCTGCTTCGCCGCGCCAATCTGCGAGAGGGTCGTCGAAGACTGCCGCAACACCATCGACGACAACGGCGACGGCAAAGTCGACTGCGACGAC
>JANOHG010001355.1:0-6089 GCA_031406375.1 Archangiaceae bacterium
GGGCCCATCTGGCCGATAGGGATCGTGCCCGGAGCGACAGGCAGCAGATTGCCTTCTCCGAAGAACGCGATCGCAGGGATCAGCACCAGGTACGCAAGCACGCCACCTGCGCACATCACCGAGGCGATCTTGGGGCCGATGATGTAGCCGACCCCGAGGAGCTCGGGCGAAATCTCGGATGCGACCGCACCGCTCTTCAGCGGAGCACCGAAGACCTTTTCTGGCACTTCCTTCCAGAGCTTGAAGGCCGCCATCGCCGTTTTGTAGAAAAGCCCAATCGCGAACCCCGCGAAAATTGTTTTGCCGCCGCTGATTTCCACGGCGTTCGAGTCAACCTGCGCGGCGGCGGCGCGGGATTCGTCGGAAGCACCGGCCTTGAGCACTTCGGCGCATGCGGTGCCTTCGGGGTACTTCAGCTTGCCGTGTTGTTCGACAATCAGCGCACGACGCAACGGAATCATCATCAGGATGCCGAGCAGGCCTCCGAGCACCGCCACCAGTGCGACTCGGGTGAACTCGAGATCGAACCCGAGGATCATGATCGCAGGCATGGTGACGCCCACGCCGAAGGCGATCGATTCGCCCGCCGAGCCCGCAGTCTGAACGATGTTGTTCTCGAGGATCGTGCGGTTCCGCACGCCGAACTTCGACAGGACGCGGAAGAGCGCTATCGAAATCACCGCGACTGGAATCGAGGCGCTGACCGTGAGCCCGACCTTCAGCACCAGGTACAGCGACGAGGCGCCGAACACCATGCCCAGCAAGGTTCCGGTGAGAATCGGAACCACTCCCAACTCGGGCAAGTTCGCCGAAGCGGGGATGTAGGGTTTGAAGGTGTGCCCCAGATGGGGCTCTTCCGTCGGGGTCGGGACGTTTTGAGTCTCGGACATGATGGGGCGGCGGTGTACCGCACTTTCAGCGGATGGCGTCACGCAACCTGCGGGTCAGCACCTTGATGATGCCCATCGCGATCTCTGGTTTCTCGCTCATGATGTCCTGGAAGTCTTCCCGAGTGATCTTGAGCAGTGCCGTTTCCGTCAATGAGGTGACGGTGGCTGATCGCGGGGCGGCGTCGAGGATCGCCATCTCGCCGAAGCATTCTCTCTCGCCCAGATCGGCGATCACCCGGTTCTGCTTGTGAACGCGGACCTTACCGTCGATCACCAGGTAGAGCGCGTCGCCCGCTTCACCCTCGGCGAAGATCTCGTCACCTTGTTCACGGTTCTCTTCCTGTGAGATCAACGCGACCTGTGCGAGATCTTCACCGGGGATCTGCGAGAACAGATCGATCGATTTGAGGAAAAGCACCTTCTCGACGGTGGAGATCATCGGGCCGCATCACGCTTACCACCCCTTCCCGTCGCTGGCATTTGTTACTGCCGCGCTCTCCTTCGCATCAAAACGGTGCGTCGCGGTGGTCGGCTCGCGGGTTCAGCCAACCTGCGCCGCCCGTCGTGAGCTGATCAACGCCGCCTGCCTTCGTACGACGGGCGCCTCATCGCGCAGACGCTTCTCAGCGATTTCCCAAGCGCGGTCAGGCGCGCGTTGATCAAGAACCAGCAAGCTGATCTCGCGCACGACAGCGCTCGAGTCGCTCGAGCCGGTCGCCATCAACTCGTTCATCTGCGGCGGCGGCTCGCCTACCAGTGACAAGCACCACACGGCGCACGCGCGCACCCACGCGGTTTCATCGCGGCACAGGTCGACCAGCGTCTGTCTGGCATCTTTCTTGGGCAGCTCGAACAGCGCGCTGACGAGCTTCAACCGATCGACTCGGGGAAGGTCATCGAGCAGCGGCAAAAAGCGGCGCTTGAGGTCGCGCCCAAGCAGGTTGTCGAGCAGTTCGACCGCATTCGCGCGCCGGCGCGGCGCATCTTGGGCTGCGGCGTCGTGGATTCCCGCATGAATCTGCTCCATGTCGGCGTCGGGGAAGAGCACCGCCAGCAGCAAGAAGATTCGCTTCTCAATCTGGGTGACTTTCTCCATCATCGCCGAGGCAAGCAGTGCGCGGGCGGCAGGCTCTCCGGCGCGCGGGGTGTTGGCATTGGGGCCCAGCGTCAGCCCCAAAGTCTCGGCCTGAGCGAGCGTCACATAGGCGCGCTCGAGCTCGCTTTCCAGGGCTTGGTCGACCGGCTTGCGATCAACCAGCAGCAGCCGGCGCCCTTTCACTGCGCGCGCAAGTGCCTTGTACATTCGGGCGCGAAGCTCTTCGTCGGGCTCTTCGAGATAGCGGGTGATCACGTCGACCGATTCGGTGGTTCCCAATCTGCCCAGCACGCGCGACACCGCGCGCCGAATCGCGGGATCCTCGAGCGAATTGGAAAGCACCTTCGACAGCGTCGAAATCACGCTCGACCCGTACGCGGTGAGCGCTGTGACGGCTTCGCGAGTGGTCTCGATCGATTGGGTTCGGTAGATCAACGGGATGACGAACTCGGGGCTCTTGAGGACGCCCGCTGCCGCGATTGCCTGGCGCCGCACACGCGGGTCGCCGTCATTCATCAGTTGCAGCACCGGCTGGTAGAAGTTCCTGACGCCAACCGCGCCGAGCACGTGTGCTGCGTGCTCGCGCATCACCGGATCAGGGTTGTCTATCAGCGCTTTGAGCGCTTCGGCAGCGACGAGCACCCCATCAAGGCCGCCATATTTGATCATCCCCGTCACCGCGGCGCTGCGGATCCGTGGGTCGGGATCCGCGAGGAATGGGCGGACGCTTCGCACCGCCTTGTCGCGGCCGATCGCGCAAAACGCATCGACGGCCGCCGCGCGGACCTTTGGATCGGGGTCTTCGAATCTGCGGAACACCGAGTTGGCAAAGCGCATCGTCTGCCGTCGCGCGTAGTACTCGCAAGCGGCGGTGCGGATCTCGCTGGAAGGGTGATCAAGCAGCAGCTCGACGCGGTGGTCGAGTTGGATGTTGTCGAGGTGCGGCAGCAACAGCAACGCGTTGAGCACCTCGCGTGGATCAGCGCTCTCGAGCGCCTTCACCAGCACATTGTTGGTCGAGCCGTCGATCACCTTGTAGCGCGCGGACTCGAGATCCAGCCGTCGGCTCTTCAAGTTGTCCTGAAGCGACTTGATGTAGTGCGCTCGCAGCTTGAGCACCACGGCAATCCACACGCCCGCCAGCGCGAACGAGAGAAAAGCGACGGTGCGCGGTGCTCCTCCGAACCAGGCTTTGTACGCAGCCAGGCTGAGCCCGGCCAGGCCGATGGCGCACGGCTTGACCACGCCATCGATGAACGCCTTTGCCTGGACCCGCGCCTGCGAAGGCACCGGCAAATAGAGGATCTGCGTCGTCGCGTCGTTGATTGAATAACGAAACAGCGTGTCGGCGCCTTTGGCGAGCGACGCCGCCCACAACGCACCGAAGAGCAGCAACGCCGAGTTGCCGAGCGCGAGCGAGATTGGCAAAACGGCCAACGAGCCGACGACGCCCACGCGATTGAGCAGCTTGCTGGTGCCAAACAGCTGCAGCGCCAGCGCGAGCACGCCGATCGCGGCGCTGAAGTAGCTGAAGAACGCCGCCAGCTCATTGGTCTTGTAGGTCTGATTGGCGATGACCTTGAACTGGAAGTCGACCAGCGTGACGGTGAAGAAGGTGACCGCCGCGAGCATCGCTACCGTGCGCAGGTGACCCGAGGCCAGAACCCGCGCGGCGCCCCCCGACCGCTTGGCCGCGCTGGGCTTTCCACTGGCTGCCTTCGCGAACAAACGTTGCTTGCCAAGCGCTCCGCTGGCGAAGCTCGCGGCACCCGCGCCGGTGAGCAGCGCTGCGCAGAAAATCAAAAGCGCGGGAGCTCCGAAGGTGGTCGCTATCTTTGCGCCAAGCAGACCGGCGACGATGTTGGCGGCAGTGCCTCCCGCGCCGATCAATCCATAAAGCCGCTTGGCTTCGCGCGCGTTGAACAGTTCGTTGGCGAGCGTCCAGAACTGCACCAGCGCGAGCGCGCCCATCACTTCTACGTAGATGTAGAGCGCGCTGTAGATGCCGCGCAGGTGGCTTCTCTCGAGGAACCAGAACACCGCGAACGTCGCCGCGAACACCGTCGCGGTTCCGATCGCCATCCGATCGCGGCGCACGTGAATCGCCAACCGTCCGTACACCACGCCCGCGGCGGTGACGGCAATCGCCGAAAAGACGTACATCCACGCGAGCTGCTCTTTGTCTCCGTACTGGAGGAACAGCGTGTCGCGCACCGTGCGCCCGGTGAGAAAAGCTCCCACGGCAAAGAAGCTGTGCAGGAACAGCGCGAGCGTCAGCCGACCTTCGCCTCGTCGCACCGGCAGCACCATCTCAACGACGCGAAGCAGCACAGCCTGGAAATCTAACGCAGCAGCCTTCGTCAAACGGGACGAATCGCAGACAGCAAGGCGCCTCGTTCAGCGACGGGCACGGGCTTTCCTCCAAACCGCGCGAAAAGGTAGGCCCGTGTCGCTTTCGCCACCGCGGGTGCAAGCGGGTGATTTGAAACATGTAGGCGCGACGCGAGCTCTTCAATAGGCTCTCCCTCGAGCTGGGCGATTTTCGCGCGTCGAAGCGCCGACTCAAGTTGTTCGAGAAACGCAAGCGCAGGGTGAGCCCGCCCTTTTGCCCCGCGCGCCAGCGCCCGCACTGCAAGGTATGCCATCAGGCCAATCACCGCTGCAGCCAGCCAGGCCTGACGGGGTGGGCCGAAAGTCCGACTCGCGAAGGCTTCTTCTGCGCTTTGACGCGGGGGGCGAACCAGGTTTCGCGCGAACTTGAGTTGATCTTGAAACGAGTAGTCGACCACCCGCGCGCGCCACGCTTCTTCAAGTTGCTCATAGCGGGCAATGAACCATTGCAGCAGCGCCAGTGATTGCGAGCTGCGCCCGCTGTCGGGCCTCGCGTCCAGCGTGACCCACCCCCGCTGCGGTACAAACACCTGCGTCCATGCGTGTGCGTCGCCGGCGCGAACGACGTAGAGATCGGCGATGCGCTGTCCTCCATAGAAGCCCGCTACGACGCGCGCCGAGAATCCCTGGGTTCTCAACAAGACGGCGAGCGCAGTGGCGAAGTGTTCGCAGTGCCCCTTCTTGCGAACGAACAAGAAGTCGGACAACGGGTCGGCGACTTCGCCGGGCAGCTCGAGCGTGTAGCCGTAGTTGGTCTGAAGGTATTGCGCCAATCGCGCACCGGCAGCGAGGGGATTGCGCTCTGCGCCCAACACGCGTCGGGCCAGTTTTTCGATTTCAGGGTCGATCGACGCCGGCAGGCGGGTAAACCGAACGACGTCAGGAAGGTCCTTTGCCGTACCTGGTTCCGATGGCGGCCGACTGTAGGCGCTGTACGTGTAGCCGTTGGCCGGGTCGGCGAAGTGAACTTCCTCGTCCTCGAGACTCACCAGCCCGGTGCGCTGCGAGCCGGTCGTCTTCAGCATCATCGCGTTGGCGAACCTCACCGGGGTCTGGAGGCCGACCAGGGTACGTGCGCCGTACGCAGGCAGCAGCTCGATCTGCTGCAGCACCGACCCCTGCTCGCCGCTTTCGAGAAATACCTGCGAACGCGGCGCCAGCTCGGATCCGCTGCCTGACCATTCTGACCCGTCGAAGAGGTCAAACGTTCGACCGACCCAATACTGCTCGAGTTGCTCGACGCCCGGATCAGGGCTGATGCGGGCGCGAAGGACGACGCGCGGATTGGTTTTGATGCCTCCAGCGCCACCGAGTCGAACGCGATCCGACATTCCGGTGGTGCCCCCCAGCCCTGGACTCACGCGACGCGACGCGATGTTCCATGACAGGCGCGGAAAGAGGACGAAGAAGAGGACGCCGCCGAGCAGCGCGAGGCATACGCCCAAGCCCAACCGCTGCAGGGCAGGTTTCACCGGCAAGTCGAACGCAATCGGCCGAGGACCTTCGAGCACCAACAAACCCATCGACAGCGCAGACGTGATCGCGAAGGGCACCAGGCACAGCCCGAACCAAAGCTCGCCCGTCAACGCCGCGCCGCCTGCGATGGTGAGCAGCGAGGTCAAATGCACTTGGTGGTCGGTGCTCGCAATCGGATCGGACAGCAGTCGATGCGCCATCACCAGCACGGCGAAGCTGCACGCCGCGATGACCAG
>JANOHG010001373.1:0-5870 GCA_031406375.1 Archangiaceae bacterium
GTGCAGATGATCGACGTCAATCCTGACGAGCTTTCACTGGCAGCAGTGAACAAGTATCTGGAAATAAAAGCACGTGGAACGCTTTGAACCCGAGGAAGCACGATGATCGTCTTCTGTCCGAATTGCGGCAGTCAGAACCCAGGGATTCCCGGAGCGCGCGCGACCTGCGCTTCGTGTTCTTCTACCTTTGATGTTCCTGCCGATGCAGGCGGTCGCCCGCCGCCTGTGGCCGCCCCACCTGTCACCACCCAACCCCCACCGGCAAGCTTCAGCGCGCCGGGCGCACAGGTGTTCTCGGCCGGGCCTTCGTCCAATGGCTTCAACGCCACGCGCAAGACCAACACGCTGGCGATCGTCTCGCTCGTCGCGGGCATCGTCTGCTGCATCCCGCTCGTTTCGCCTGGCATCGCGATCGCTTGTGGAATCGTAAGCCTGAAACAGATTGACGCGTCGCCAGGCACGCAGTCCGGGCGCGGCTTAGCGATCGCCGGCATCATCCTCGGAGCGCTGACCGCGCTGTTCCAGTTCTTCGGAATGATCGGCTCGGTCTCGCGCGGCTTCTAGGCTTTGGCTGAGAACGGACCCTCAGCACTGCACCCGGGAACTGGATGAAGGAGTCAGGTCGAGAACTTTCTACCGTTTCATGCTTCGCCGCGGCGACGCAGAAATCCCGAAAGGAGGTAGGCGTACACGCCGGCCCCCACCACCAGCGCGAAGAGGATCTTGAATTCGACCGACAACCGCGGCGGGTGGATTTGGGAAATCGTCCCTTCGATAAACCCGGCCAGCACGAAGAGCGCCAGCGTCCCGAGCAGCAACTTCACCGCAGTCACTGCCTCCATCCGCACTGCCTGCCGACGTGACAGCCCCTTCGGGGCGACCATTCCCCGCGCGATCACGAAGCCCGCCGCGCCCGCGATGCAGATTGCCGACACCTCAGGGATCGCGTGCGGAAGGATCCATGCCCAGAACCACCCGGCCAACCCCTTCGAGGCATAGACCCACCCGAGCGCCCCCAGCAGTACGCCGTTTGCGAACAACATGATCGCGGTGCCAATTCCGGCGGTGATTCCCAACGCGAACGCGAGAAACGCCACTTGGATGTTGTGGGTGAACAAGAAACTCGAAAACTGCGCCTGCTGCCCCGCCGACGATTTGTCGCCTTTCGCTGCTGCGGCGCGCTCGGTAGGGTCGAGCTTCAGGTGTTGCTCGGGCACCAGGTAGGGCGCCGCATCAGGGTCGAACACCATTCCCACCCACCCAAACCCGAAGCCTGAGAGAAAGACCAACACCGACGCGATGTAAGCGCGCCACTCGGCGCGCATCACGCTTGGAAAGCCGTGAACCAGAAATGCCTTCGCGTCGCTCAACCGCGCGCGTTTCCCAGGGTAGGTGAGCGCATACGCGCGACCCACCAGGTCGTTGAGGTAGCCGCTGACGTCGGCTGCTCCTGCACGCGAGCGCACCCACAGCAGGTCTGACGAGGTACTGCGATAAAGCCGCGACAGCGACCGCGCTTCCTCGAGCTGCAGCGACTTGAGCCCCTTCACCTCGGCCTGATTCAACAGGTCCTCGAGCGCCTGCCATTTCGGCCGGCGGCCATCGACGAAATCGGCGATCTCCATTTAAGGTCGACTGTAGCTAAAGTCAGGTCACCCGTGGCTGAAGAGCGCTCATTACTCGAAGGCAGCCACAAGGTGCTCACGCCGGAATACGTCGAGTTCGACTTCGTGCTCGCCGGCCTCTTCAGCCGCTTCCTTGCGTGGGTCATCGACAGGCTGATCACCTTCACGGCAGCGATCGCGTTGATGATCGCCTTGTCACTGGCGATGTTCGCCTTCCCAGGGTTCGGCTCGGCGCTCGGCATCGTCGTCTGGTTCCTGGTTGATTGGGGTTACGCGATTTTTTTCGAGTCGGTCTGGAGCGGCCAGACGGTCGGCAAGCGCGCAATGGGGTTGCGCGTGATTCAGGAGTCCGGAGTGCGAATCGGATTTCTTCACGCTGTCCTGCGCAATCTCGCCCGGCCCATCGATAGCCTGCCTTTGCTGTACGCGGTCGGTGGAACTGCTGCGCTGTTTTCGAAGTCGCAGCAGCGGCTTGGCGACATGCTCGCCGGTACGATCGTCGTTCGAGATCGCCGGCTGAAGATTCCAGCCTCGATCGCCCGCCCTGACGGAGAAACCGCGCTCTTGGAAGATCCTCTCTTCCGCTCGCGAATCGCCAAGCTTTCCGCCGAGGAAGAAGCGCTGATCTTCTCTGCCGCGCTTCGCCGCGAAGAAATGGGGATGGAAGCCCGCCTGTCGCTCTTCGCCGCCCTCAGCAAGCATCTTCAGGACGATGCCGACGTCTACAAGCCACCCCACCTTTCTGACGAAAAGCTGGTGCTGTTGTGCGCCGCGGCGCTCGCCAAACGCAACGCAGAGCGCAGCATCGCCGCCAGCCCAAAAGGTCGATCACGCAACATGCTCGAGCAGCGCCACCTGGCTCAGAAGTAGACGGCGACGCTCGCTCCGCCGCCAAAAGCCGGTCGCACCGGCACGTTGAGTTCGATGAACAAGTCGAAGAACCCCCGCGCGCCGACCGACACCGTGTCGGCGAGGAAAAAATCGATGCCCGCGACGACCCCCGGCCCGACGAATACCACTGTTGTTGTCGTAAGCAGCGCGAACCCCGCGATCTCGACGCCGACGTACGGGCGAATGGTCTCCTCTGAAAAGAGGTAGCGCACCCCGAGGTGGCCGCCGGTTCCAAACACCAGGCCTGCTTTACTTGCCGTCGCCGCGCCGAGCGTCACTGAGACGAGCATCAGCGGCACATGCGCAAAAATGTCGAAGCCATTTTCTATATAGAGCGTGCCTTCGAGTGTTAACGGAACCGCGAACTCCACTCCGGTGGAACCTTCTCCTGTCGCCCCGCCAAACAACTTCACGAAGCCGAGCCCACCGCCCAAACTGCGATTGGCGAATTGGGCATGGGCCTGGCTGGCCAGCAGTATTCCAAGCACTCCAATCAGCCCACTCATCGTCTTGCGCATATCAGCGTTCATCGTACCGCCTAACCTCACGAAATCAGCCGTCTTCTTCGGACGAGCAACATTGCGACCCTTTGAGGTGTTCTCTACACTCACCAACCCGATGAAGCGCTTCCTCCCTACCTTTGCCGCTTTGAGTCTTGCCGCATGCCTTTCGAGCCCGCCACCGCACCCGCGCGCGCTCGAGGCCAATGAGCTCTGCACGCTCTACATCACCCAGGGCGACCTAACTCGCGCCGAAGTCCAATGCGATCTCGGCCTTCAGTTCTCGCCCCAGTACGCCGACCTCTGGGTGAATAAGGGGCTTGTCGCGCTCAAGCGCGGCAATGAGGCCAAGGCCAAAGAGTTCTTCATCAAAGCCCTTCGGTACAACCAGGAACAGGCGCAGGCGTACAACAACCTCGGCTACGTCTATTACAAGGATCTCTCGTACGGAAAAGCGCACGACAATTTTCAGCGCGCGCTCAAGGTGAACCCCGACTACATCGAAGCCCGCTACAACCTCGCGCTTTGCTTCAAAGACATGGGTGATAAGGAAAAAGCGAAGAAAGAGCTGCGCACCATCATCGCAGTCAACGCGCAAATCGCAGACGCCCACGCCCAGCTCGGAGCCATTCTCCACGAGGAAGGATCACTGGAAGAAGCGATCGCCGAGCTGAGTGCCGCGGTGCAACTCGACCCCAAATTCGCTGACGCTTGGCTGGAGCTTGGTAACACTCAGATGGATGCCGGCAATTTCGGCGAAGCATCGGACTCGTACACCGCGTGCATCGACGCAGATCCGGCCAATGCTTCGTGCAAGAACAATGTGACGATCGCCGCGCGTAAGGCCTCGCTCATCGAACCCGCGCTCAAAGAGCTCAAGGACAACGCGTCGGGCGTCAACTCACCCGAAAAGCTGTACACGCTCGCGCTCAGCTACAAAGAAAAGGGCCTGCGCAGCGAAGAGGAACGTACCTACAAGAAATGCCTTACTCTCGATGTGAAGTTCGCGTTGTGCCACTACGGGCTGTTCGAGCTGTTCAAGTCACACCAGCGTCAAAAGGACGCCAAGATCGCTTGCCAGAACTTTCTCAAATTCGCTGACGCTTCCGACTACAAGGCGCAGGTAGACAACTGCGAGCGGTTTGTCAGCACCAACACCTACTGATTATCTACCAGGGTACGAATGGCCGTCCGGCTCACGGTCAAACAGCGCAGTGAGGCGGGCGGCGCCGAGAAGCCCTCTTCAATGCTGCTCGAAGACGCAATCATCACGCTCGGGCGGGACCCCAAATGTCAGGTCGTCCTCGCTCAACAGGCCGTTTCACGGACGCACGCGCGAATCTCGCGCGACGGTACCCTTTTCTTCGTTGAGGACCTTGGAAGCGCCTACGGCACCCAGGTCAACGGCAGCACAATTCCAAAGGGCGAGAAGCACCTGCTGCGCAACGGCGACGTGATCGCGATTGCACAATTCGACGTCACCTTTGATCGCGTCGCCGAAGGCCAAAGGGCGAACGAAGTCGGCAACACCCAGTTCGTCGCGCGCAAGGTCGTCAAGGACGTGATGCGCGGGCTGGCTGCCAGTCGAGACCTGCCCTACTTCCGGGTGATGAACGGCCCTCTAGAGAGCCAGCGCATCGAAATCAACGATGCGCAGGAGTACGTCATTGGGCGCGAGGAAGGCGTCGACATCGTCCTGAAGGACGATCTCGTTTCGCGCCGTCACGTCAAGATTCGCCGCGACTGGTCTGGAACCCACGCGGAAGATCTGGGAAGCCGCAACGGCTTCAAAATCAACAAGAAGAGGACCAAGAAGAAGACGCTCAAGGACCGTGACGAGCTCGAAGTCGGCGGAATCCGCTTGCTCTATATCGACCCCTCGGAGGTCCGCGAGACGCCGGTAGTGCTTGCTGACGAAGAGGAAGAGCGCACCATCGCGCCTGGCCCCGACGAACCCGAACCAGAACCCAACCGCTCCAAGTCGGTGGCCGAAGCACCCGCCGTGGAAGAGCCGGAGTCCGAAGCCGAACCAGCCGCTGAGCCTGAAGCCGAGCCCGAGGCCGACTCCGATGCCAGCCCAGAAGACGGCACCGCCAGCCCTGAAGATGGCGGCGATGAAGAGGCGGCCCTTGACGGGGAATTGCCGCCCGACGACGAGGGTGAGCAACTGGAAGGTGCCGGCCGCATCGGAGTCGACTTCTCGGATAAACGAACGCTCGCGCTGCTCGCAGCGTCTGGCACGCTCGGCCTGGTCGCGATCGTCTTTTTGATCCTGCTGCTGGCCGGCGCTTGAGCTGCTACCGCGTGCTGATCCGCGCCACGGGCTGAATGTTCAGCTCGGGTGACAGCTCTTGGAAACTGACAACTGCGAATGGAGGGTTGAACTCGTACTCGAGCAGCTTGCGCACATAGCGCCGGATATCCATCGCGGTGAGAATCACCGGGCGCTGTGCGGTGGGTGGAAGATGGCCGCATTCATTCTTCACCGCCTGAACGATTTCCTGCGCGATGTCCGGCTCGAGCGCCAGGTGGGTGCCCGCCGACGTGCGCTTGATTGACGCGCGAATCGCCTCTTCGATTTGCGGGTCGAGCAGATACACCACGAGGGTGTTCGTGCCGCGCGCATACTTGTGTGACACGTAGCGCTTGTGCGCCGAGCGCACGTGCTCGGTGAGCATCACGCTGTCTGCTTCCGTCTGCCCGTTCTCGGCCAGCGACTGAAGAATTCCCCGCAAGTCGCGCACCGAGATTTCCTCTTCCACCAGTCGACCCAGGATTTCGGTCAATTTCATGATCGACACCACTTTCGGAACCATCGTTGAATACTTCGTCCCCCACCAAGCTAAACGGTGGC
>JANOHG010001380.1:0-5183 GCA_031406375.1 Archangiaceae bacterium
TGAGCTCCCCGCCACAGCCGTTGAGGCAAAGCGATGTATCCGAAGCGGACACTCCCACACAAGCACCGTGGCATCGTTGTCGGGCATCAGATCCTCTTCGCACCTCGACTACAGACGATGCGCGCTGAGCCCCAAGGCGGCAAACAGCCCCGTCAGATAGATGAGCGACACGAAAAAGAACTGCCGCGCCCATTTTGCATCGAGCCTCAACCACCACCCGCGCACACCCACCACAAAGAACCACCCACCCAAACCAAGTGCCACCACCAAGTACAGAACGCCGGCGACATGCAGGAAGTACGGCAGCGCACTCACCATTAGCAGCGCCGTCAAGTAAGCCACTGCCCAGCCGCGCGCAGCGGCATCGCCCTTCTGCAGCGGTAGGCTGGTGAGGCCTGCACGCTGGTACTCATCCTTGCGGAACAACGCGATCGCGATGAAGTGCGGCAACTGCCAGAAAAATAGAATCGCGAACAGCGCGAGCCCAGGCACCGAGATTTTTCCGGTCGCCGCCGTCCACCCCATCAGCGGAGGCAACGCTCCGGGTATTGCACCCGCCACCATCGCCCAATGCGTTCGCGCCTTCATCGGCGTGTAGACCAACACGTACGACAACAGCGCAGCCAACCCAAGCACCGCGGTGAGAAGGTTTGCCCCGCCCACCAACGCTGGCAGTGACACCAGGGTCAACCCCCAACCAAACATCAGAGCGACCCGCGGCTCCATGCGTGCCCCTGGCAACGGCCGCGTCGCGGTGCGGGTCATGAACCGATCGCTGTCGCGCTCAAGGTAGCAGTTGAACGTATTCGCGGCTCCAACGATTCCTGCGGTCGCCATCATCGTCACCAGCCACTGCGCAGCCGACAGCTGTTCTCCTGACAGCCACATTCCACCGGCGGTCGTGAAGAGCACCAACAGCGACAGCCTAGGCTTGGTGAGCTGCAGAAAATCACGCGCAGTCGCCCGTGGAATGGCGGCGACAGAGACGTCGGCGGCAGCCATCAGGCCTCCACCGGGTTCTGGGTCGACCGCTGCTGCGCGGGCAGCATCGGGGGGCGCGGGTCCGCTGTCGCATCCTGCGGCACTGCGGCCAGCCAGTACATCCACGTGACCACCGACATCAGCAAGATCCCCAGCGACGAGTGGGTGTTGATGGTGAAGATTTCACGCGACAGCAGCACCGTCATCACGCCCAGCGTCACTTGCGCGAGCATTCCCATGCCCGCAAGGGCGGCGACGAGCTTCAGCTTCCTGCTCGCGTCGGGCCGGCGCCAAATCCAGGTCACCAGCGCGAGCATTGCAAGCGCCGAGAGGACTGCGAACAACCGATGCGCCATGTGAACCTGCACGCCGACGTACCCGTCAAGCGGCCACAGCGATCCATTGCACAGCGGAAGATCGAACCCGCACGCGAGGCCTGCCCGCAGGTGTCGCATCACGCCTCCACCCACGACCTGGAAAAACAACAGCAGTCCCACCGGCAGAATCTTCGACCCCAGCGATTTTTGAACTGCCGGAAACGTCGGGCGTGAAGGGTGCGTCAAGAACGCGAGGCTCGTCATCAGCACGAAGAACACCGTCGCGACCGCCAGGTGAGAAGAAGTGACCGCCCAGGGCAGCCGTAGAATGACCGTGGCAGCTCCAATCAGCGCCTGCACGGTCACCAGCACCGCCGCGAGGATGCCCAACTTCACGAGGTAGGGTTGCTTGCGCCGGTATTTAATCAACAGCGCCATCAATCCAAACGTCATCGCCGCCACGAACGACGCGACCAGACGATGCGAATGCTCGTACTGCTTCCCGTCAACCATCTGAGGAAAGAACCTGCCTTCGCACAACGGCCAGTCAGGGCAGGCGAGCCCAGACTCGGTCACGCTCACGACCCCACCAAAGATGGTGAGGATGAAGGTGGCCACGGCAGCCGCGATGGCAAAGCGATGAACATGCACGCGCACCCCTTAGCCAGTGCGTCGGGCTTTCTCAAGCGACGGCCTTCGGCAATTCAGCCGCGGTCTTACTTGAGCTTGAAGGTGAACTTCGATTCGACCGCCTTGCCGTCTTCGACGGTGACTTCCGAGCGCACAGTGCCCAGCCGATCGTTCCACGCCTCGAGGCCATAGTTGCCTGCCGGAACATCATTGATTTCGAAGGTCCCGTCGTCTGCCGTCACCGCGAAGAACGGGTGCTCGCTCACCACGACAAAGGCCGTCATCCACGGATGCAAGTCACAGCCGATGCGCACCACGTCGCTCGCCAGTGGATCCTTTGCAACATCCTTCGCACCTGGCGCCTGGATGACGTGGAACACCGTGAGATCGTTCGCGACCGCGCGCACGCTGTGCGTCGTTCCATCCGAGTTTCTAAGCAAAATTTTCTGGCCGCGCACGGCGCCTTGCAGCCACGGCCGGTACTGGCAGCCTTTGGCCTCGACGACCACCGGGGCGGAAGGCGCCGTTCCGCGAGGGGCATTGCGGGTGATTCTGACCAGCGCGCGCGCTTCCCAACCGATGACGGCGGCTTTGCAGGTCGCATCAGCTGACCTCACCTTCAGCGGCTTGAGCGCGCGTCCCCTGAAATCGACGGTGCCAACGATTCGGCCTTGCGCGAAACCAGGAAACGCGACCGATAGCGCGGCGAAGAGGACGCCCAACCACCTCGACACGCCAGGCCTCAACGCCACCCTTTCACTGCAAGAGCTTCGTCATATCCGCGGCGCATTCACCCCGAGGGGTGAGCTTCAGGTACTCGGTTGCGGTGGCCTTGATCAGCTCTTTGTCTTTCGGCTCGTTCAACTTGGCGAGGAACCGCGCGTAGTCGCAATACGCCTTCTCGAACTCTTTCTCGGCGTTCAGCGCGGCTTCGTAGGCGGTGCGCGCTGCGGCCTTGTCGCCCTTCGCCTCGAGCGAGAGTCCCTGCTCATCGTAGGACGAAGCGACCATCATCGAGTCACCGTAGAACTCTTCAGCCGCACGCTTGAAGAACTCTGCGCTTTTCGCGAGGTCCTTCTTGTCGTCGCGGTAGATGCGCCCCAAGGCATAGCGCGCCTCGGCGTTCTTTACCTTCGGGTCCTTGATCGCCTTTTCGTACTGAGCGATCGCCTCGTCCGTCTTCTTCTGCTTGTAGAGCGTCTGCGCGAGCAACGTCGTCAACTTGGGGCTGTCGGGCACGAGGACGAGCGCCTTGCGAAGCGCTTCCTCAGCGTCCTTTTCCCCGCCGTCTTTGCGCATCAGCACTTTGGCGAGCTCGACGTGGTAGTGAGCCCGCTGCGAATTCATCGAGAGCGCGGTGCGGATCTCGGCTGCGGCACCTGCGAAGTTCTCCTCGTAAAGCAAGCGCTTGCCACGGATCAAGAACAGCTCGGGGTTGCTCTTGTCCTGCATCGCCAAACCTTCTTCCTTCTGAATTTCGGCCTTCGCCTTGCCAGCGTCGCCCGAGATGCCGGTGGCCTTTTGCAACTCGGCCTGGAATTCCTTACTCGTATAAAGGGGAAGGTCGCGCGCGACGCGAGAGACCAGCAACGCGTGAACCATGTGCGCCATCGACAGCTGTCGGGGCGACGGTGGGGGCTGCGAATCCAACACGCGCTTGAGGTACTTCGCCGCGTTGATGTAGCCGCCCGCAGGGTTCGCCTGATCGAGGATCAGCAGCGACGTGCCAATCAACGCCTCGGGGTGCGAATCCCGGGTGTATTTGAGAGAACTGCTGAAATGCTTCAGCGCCTCGCTGTCGTTGCCACGCCGGCGCGCGAGAGTACCAAGCGCAGAATAGACGCGTGGATCATCCGAGGCGGCCTGTTGGGCGGCCTCGAGGTTCTCTTTCGCGCCGTCGAGATCTCCCTGGTTCATCTGAATCATGCCAAGCGTCAACAACAGCAGTGAAGGCCGCGAGCCCTTTTCTTTGAGCTCATCGACGATCGGCTTCAGCTCTTTGATCGCTTCAGCGCCTTTGCCCGAGTAGTACTTCAGCAGCGCCTGAGTCGCGAAGACGTGCGAAATCGGCTCGCTCCCGCGCAATCGGTTTGCATCGGTGAGGTGCTCTTCGGCACGCTGGCGGGTCGACTCATCACCCCCATGCTCTCCCCAGCGCACCACATAGGCGTACGAGGCGAACGCATGGGCCTTTTCCGAATCAGGATTGATGGCCAACGCTTCTTCGGTGGTCGCCGACGCCTTTTGGTACGAGTCGTAGCTGTCGCCCTTGAGCGCGTCTTGCGCCTTGACGAGCAGCGCATTGACCTGTTGCTTCTGCTTCGCGCGGTACTGACCAATGCCGTAGTACAAAGACAACCCGACGACGACGAGCAGCATCAGCGCGAGGGTGACCGTTGCGCCACCACCGCCCTTGCGCCGGCGACCCACTTCCGACAGCTCGGAAATATCGCTCACGTCAGACGGATTGTCGTCGTGTATCCGCGACGCCTGCGTGCGGCGTGGCTGTGGCTGTGGCTGTGGCTGTGGCTGTGGCTGTGGCTGTCGCTTGGCTGCTTTGGGCTGACCAAGAGACACGACCTGTTGCTGCTGTCGGGCGGGCGCAGCACGCTGAACGGGAGCTCCGTTGGTGGGGGCAACGGGAGTCAGCGCGGCTGGCGGTGCAACCGGCGCGGCCGGCGCGGCCGGTGGCGCGGGAAGAGCCACTTTGTACTGAACGAAAATAGCGCGGGTGTCTGCGTCGGTTGGATCAAGCTCCAGCGCCTTGAGCAGGTTCGTCTTTCCGCTATCCGTTTCGCCCGTCTTTATCTGCAACGCTCCCGTCATCCGAAGGACGAGCTTGTCATTCGGAGCGACGCCGATGGCTCCAGCGAGCTCCTCGAGCGCCTTCTTGTCTTTCCCTTGCTCGGCGTACACCCGCGCGAGCAACACCCGAGGGTCTGGTTTGCTTGGATGGGCCTTCACACCTTTTTTGCACACCACCATCGCTTCCATGAACCGGCCCATACCGAGATAAGCCTCAGCAAGGGGCCGATAGGCTTCGGAAGCGGGGTCGGTTGCGAAAGCGTGTTCAAGCTTCGCGAGCTCGGCCGGGCTCAGCGTCTTCGTGGTAGTCGGAGGCATCGAGAAAGAGACAGGTTTTTAAGCATCCGCGATCCGATCAGTCAATGTGGTTTCAAGGGTCGTTGACACATCAATACCGCTCAAGTATCTGCCGCGCGTCGTTGAAGGGGGCGTAGCTCAGTTGGGAGAGCG
>JANOHG010000072.1:0-4257 GCA_031406375.1 Archangiaceae bacterium
CGACAAAGAGCACCTTCAAGGGTCGCTTCATTAGCATCCCTCGAACACCTACGACCAATGGGGTTAGAAACCTAAACATGCCCACCGATTGGAACGAGCCCTTTGAGCGCTTCACGCAGCTTTACGAGCTTGCCAAGCAGAGCCAACCGAAGGATCCAAACGCGGTGACGCTCGCAACGGTCGATGCGAACGGCCGACCCTCGGCGCGCGTGGTGTTGATGAAGGGCGTCGATCCACGCGGCTTCGTCGTTTTTACGAACTACGAAAGCCGGAAAGGGCGCGAACTGGCCGAGCAGAAGGTGGCCGCGCTTTGTTTCTATTGGCCCGCGATGGATCGCCAGGTTCGAATCGAAGGCACCGTCGAGAAGGTCACCGCCGCCGAGTCCGACGCATACTTCGCGACCCGCGCGCGCGCATCGCAACTTGGAGCCTGGGCTTCGCTTCAGAGCCAGCCACTTGACGAACGGAAGACGCTCGAGCAGCGCCGGGCGGATTTCAACAAAAGATTCGAAGGGCAAGCGGTGGCGCGGCCGGCGCACTGGGGTGGATTTCGGATTCTCCCCGAACGAATCGAGTTCTGGACTGCGCGCGAGAACCGGCTGCACGAGCGTTTGGAGTATGTGAAGAAGGGTGACGGCTGGGTGACCGGCGCGTTGTTTCCTTAAGGACCCTGCGTCAACGGCGTGTCCTTCGTGAAAACCATCATCATCAACGTCGTCGGCAAGCGCCGCGGAGCAATGCGGCCGCCGAAGGGGGTTTCTTGAACCTCGAGAACTCGGTCGTCCGCGTTACCTTGCTCGCGCTGCTGCACCCCCGGCGACTGATTCCAATCGCGGTCGTCTGTGCGCCGCTGATCGCAGCCCAGGTGCGGTTCTCGAAAGACCCACTCGGCATGCCCTTGGCGATATTGATGTGCGGCGCCTTCGTCGCGATCGCTCCTGTTTCCTACCGGGTCTTGTTCCCCGAGGGGTTGGATTTCAGCCATGGAGCGATTCGGTTCGTCCTCTACGGCGCGGTCGGCGCGGGGGTGGTGCTGTCGATTGGCGTCGCTGTTCCGCGGCTCGTCGGCATGGGGCACACCTTCCTCACCGACCGGAACTCTTTGGCGGTGTCGATCGCGATGTTCCTCGTCGGAGGCTGGGGCCTGGGACGTGACATCGGCTTCGAAGCGCGCTTCAAACGAATGGCGAAGGAAGCCGAGCGTGCTCAACTGCTTGCGCTTCGGGCTCACCTTGACCCCCACTTTCTCTTCAACACCCTCAACGCGATCGCCGAGTGGTGCCGCCAGGACGGCGAGACTGCAGAGGCGGCGGTGCTGCAGTTGTCGAAGATGCTCCGCGCCGTGCTCGCAGGCGTCAAAGAGACTGCCTGGCCGCTGGCCCAGGAGCTCGAATTGGTGAACACGCTCTTCGCGTTGCACCTGCTGCGAGACAAAGAGCTGTTTACTCTCGAGCGCACGACGCCCGCGAAAATACCCGACGTGATGCTGCCCCCGATGGCGGTGCTGACGCTCGCCGAGAATGCGATGAAGCACGGCCCTTCGGCGGGTCATCGCGGGCCCGTGCAGCTGACCTTGCTCGAAGAAGCAACCGGAATCCGAATCGCGATCGAAAACCCCGGCGCCTTCAACGGCCCCCGAGCCGGCAGCGATGGGCTTCCGACGCTGCAGCGCCGGCTGAACCTGCACTACGAGGGGCGGGCGACGCTGTCGGTGGGAACTGCTTTAAGCGATGCGAGGCGAACACGCGCAGAGCTTTGGGTGCCAAAGTCATGACCGTAAGCAAGCTGCGAGCGCTGGTGGCGGACGACGAGCAGTTGGCGCGGCAACGGCTGGTGCGACTGCTCAGCGCGCTGCCTGACATCGAGATCGTCGGTGAGGCGAAGGACGGCGACGAGGTGCTCACCTGGATTTCCAAGGGGGGCGTCGACGTGGTTCTGCTCGACATCCAGATGCCGAAGCTTTCGGGAGTCGAAGCGCTCGCGCTTTGGCCCGCCGACGGACCACTGGTCGTCTTCTGTACGGCCCACGCACAGCACGCCGTCTTTGCGTTCGATGGAGGAGCCATCGACTACCTGGTCAAACCCATCGAGCCGGCGCGGCTGAAGAAAGCGTTGGATCGCGCGAGAGAGAAGCAAGCCCTGTCTGCCTTTCGGCTCGAGACGCGCAAGCAGGCAGATGCGGTAAAGGTCAACCGGTTGCCAATCACCACGCGACAGGGAGTGGTTCTCGTCGACCCGATGACAATCTCTCACGCTGAGCTGAAAGGAGAGCTGGTGACGGTGTTCGCGGGCGACCAGCAATACCTCACCGACTTCTCGCTTCAGGAACTTTCAGAGCGACTTCCAGCAGAAAAGTTCGAGCGCGTTCATCGCCGCGCGCTGCTCAACCTCGAGCATGTGGTGCGCCTCGAACCGGTCGAGACAGGCGGATACTTTGCCCGCACTCGCCAGGGCCACCAGGTCGAAGTCTCCCGGCAGGCGGCTCGCGACCTTCGCAAGCGGCTTGGGTTGCGCAAGAGCGACGCCGATGAGCCCGACTGAAAAACGCGGCTTTCCTATTTGCGTACGGCGGTGGCCGCGGCGTCCTTTTCACGCAGCCATTTCGCCAGTGGAACCAGCTCGCCGTTTTCCAGCTTCACCAGGTAGGGCTTGCCCGACATGCTCGACTTCGTCGCCAGCTGTTCGACGAAGTGCTCGAACGTCTTCACCTTGTCACCCGCCCGCTTGAGCTTCGAACGAAGGTGGTCGGCGGCTGCCTTCGGGTTGTGCTCGTCACCGTTTCTGACGAAGGTGATTTTCGACTGCTCGATTGTCTTCAGCACCGTCTCGATGCGCTCGGTGTCGGAAGCCGGACCTGCCAACGCCGCGGTGGCCAGCAAGCCGACGATGCCCACGCTGAGTTTGGCTCGTTGCATGTTGGTGCGTGTCACTGGACAATCCAAACTGGGCAACCGCCCGTCCCAGTCTGGGCGCAATCTTTCGGCCTGGCCAGCGAAAGCGCCGGTCGCTTCCGCTCGCTGATGTTGCGAAGGACCCTCAACCCGAGCAGGATTCACACAGCATCGGGGGCATTCGGCACATGCATCGCTGGACGGCAAGGTGATCGGCGGCTTCGACGTAGTTCGCGTACTGTCCGAAGGAGCGACGGCTGAGCTGTTGCTTGCGCACCACCAAGCACGCCACGAGAACGTCATCCTCGAGGTGCTGCGCTCCGAGTTCGTGGACGACACAACGGTGGTGAAACACTTTCGCGCCGCTCTGTCTGAACGCCGCCGGGTTCACCACCCGGGCTTGGTTCGACGGGTCGGTGAGGGTTGGACACCCGATGGTCGCCTGTATGTCATCAGCGAGCCCGTCGGCGAGAACCTCGCCACCCACCTGGCCACCACGGGGGCGATGTCGTTTCCGAGCGCGCTTCAAGTGCTTGAGTCGGTGTGCTCAGGTCTGACGTTCCTGCACAAGCAGGGTTTCGTCCACGGGAACATCAAGCCGTCAACCGTGTACCTCGAGCCCATCGCTGCCGGACTGGGCGCGCGGCTGCTCGACTGTGGGCTGGCGCTGCTTCGGCCTGGCCGTTCGCTGAAGATTCCTGCCAGCCGCATTCTGGTTGAAGCCGAATACATGGCACCCGAACGGATCCGAGGGCAGCGCGCGACCGTTGCCTCCGACGTCTACGCAATGGGGGTGCTGCTGTTCGAGATGCTCACCGGGTTCCCTCCGTTTACTGGAACCGACTCGAACGTCGTCCGGCGACTTCACCTCGAAGGCGAGGTGCCTGAGCTGCCTGAACACCTCGCTCAAGCCCAGAGCCTGATTTCTCGCTGCCTCAAGAAGGTGCCTGCCCAGCGCTTTGCGTCAATCGCCGAAGTGGTCGCTGCCGCGCACAACCTCTCGCGGCACGCGCCCGACGAGAGCGTCGAGGTCGAGCTTCATGATGACGAATCGGCCGAGATTCTTGGCAGCTACCGGTTGGTCGAGCCACTGGGAGAAGGCGCCATCGGCAGGGTGTTTCGGGCAAAGCATGTGACCCTGCAGCGCGAAGTCGCGATCAAAGTGATGAAGCCCGAGCACCTGAGGTATCCGGAAGTCGTCGCTCGCTTCGTTCAAGAGGCCCAGACCGTCAGCCGGCTGAAGCACGAGCACATCGTCGAAGTGTTCGACATCGTCGTTGATGCTCCCAAGCCAGGAGTCCCTCACCGCGCCTACATCGTGATGGAACTGTTGGTGGGCAAGAGCTTGACCGACTTAATCAAGCCG
>JANOHG010000081.1:0-7457 GCA_031406375.1 Archangiaceae bacterium
GCATCTGCCGAACTGCATCGCTGGTTCCTGCTTCTCGGCACGACTGGTTGATCGAGCCGGTGACGACGTACGCGGCGCCCATCGAGAACGCAGACGCGATCGACGCCGGGGTTGCAAGGCCCCCCGCCGCTCCGACCCGAGGGCGATGGGTGTACGAGTGCGCCGCGCAGACTTCGTCACGCAGGGCCTGCAGCGCGGGCAGCAGTAGCACCAGGGGGCGGTTGTCGGTGTGCCCGCCAGAATCCGCCTCGGCGGTCAGGTCATCCGCCATCGGAACCTGGGCCGCGAGGCTCGCCTGTGCGGCGGTGAGGGTTCCCTCGGCGACGAGCTCGGCGAGGAAGCGTTCAGGCGCTGGTTCGAGAAACTTCCGAGCCACCTCGACGCGAGACACCTTCGCCATCAGCCGATTCGGCACCACAATCTTCCCGCTGCTGTCGCGGTGAATTCCCGCCACGCGGTACCGCACCACGGGCTTCGTCAGATCGAGGTAGGCCGAGGCGCTGACGAAGCGCAGGCCGCGTCGCAGGAACAGCTCGACTGCCGCTGCTTCCAGGCGCGGATCGTCGGGCGAGTGAATCAGGTTCACCCCCCAGGCAAGCGAGCCCAGGTTCTGCTCGAGCCGTTGCATCGCTTGTTCGATTCGATCGACGGTCAAACCTGCTGCACCGAAAATGCCGAGCATCCCCGCGCGCGCGATCGCCTCGACGAGCTGCTCGCTGGCGATGCCGTTCGCCATTTCTCCTGCGACGTAGGCCGCGCGCACGCCGTGGTCGGTGCGAAATCCAGCGTCTCCCAGCTGCTCAGGCAGCAGCGGCGGAACCCACGCGAGCAGCGCCAGCGCGCCGTCTTTCGCCGTCACGCCGAGCTGCGCCTGGCCGCCTTCAGCGACGGCAGGTCGGCCTTCACGTTCGACAATCACCAGGGGGTTGGCGAGCGCGCTCACTGCGTCACGCAGTGCTTCGGTGCTCGAGCGAGGAATCGATGGGCCGGGTACCCACGCGCCCACTGCTGCGCGGTCGGAACGGGGCGGGCGGTTGGTCAAGGGTGTGAACTCCGTGTGCGGTGCAGCGAAGAAGCAAGGGCCAATAACAGTCGGCTTCTCCCCTCACAACCTAGGTGACACGCCGTTCTTTCCTCACTTCGGTTTGAGAGGTAGTCACCCTGACCATGACGGATGACCTTCCACGCAACGGAGGTGTCTCACAGCCACGGCTGGAAACGGGCGCTGACGCAGCGCGCGTGCTCGCCCTCGATCCGAAGTTGTGGGCGGCGCTCAGCTGCCCGACCGAACAACTCGAGCTCGACGCGCGCACCGTGGCCTTGCTTGATGTCGACAACGACGGCCGGATTCGCTTTCCCGAAGTCCGTGATGCAGTCGCCTGGACCTGCGCGATGCTGAGGGACCCCCGATGGCTCCAACCAAGCTCGCGCGGGCTACCTCTCGAGGCGATCAACGGCGCATCAGACGAAGGCCGCGTCCTGCTCGCCCAAGCGCGGGCGTTGTGCGCCGACGGGCAAGACGCGATCACCACCACTCAGGTCGACGCGGCAATCGCCGACCTCGCCAAGGCCCGCATCAACGGTGACGGCGTGGTCACCCCTTCGTCCTGCGAAGGCTCGACCCGACGGACCATCGACGACATCATCGCGACGCATGCAGGTGTGAAGAGCGCTTCAGACGAGCAGGGAATCGACCGCAGCCAGTTGGACGCATTTTTTGCCGCCATCGGCACTTATCGCGCGTGGTGGGAACGGCGCGAGCGCGACGAGAGCCTGATGCCGTTCAGGAACAAGACCGAAGCGGCGGTTCGCGCGCTGCTGGCGGTGCGCGAGAAGATTGAGGACTACTTCGTGCGCTGCGCGCTGGTCGCGATGGACCCCGACGCGCGCCTCAACGTTCCGGCGAAAGACTACGAAGCGCTCGGCGATGCGCTCTTGGCGGCTTCAGGAAAGGTCCTCGGGCTTCCCTTGAGCCGGGTCGAGAGCAAGCGTCCGCTGCCGCTGCGCGAAGGGCTCAACCCCGCCTGGTCGGCGATGATCGCCGACTTTCGCGAAGCCTGCTTGCTGCCCGCCGGAATCGATGTCGACGCGCTCAGTTTCGGCGATTGGCAAAAGCTCAATCAACAGCTCGCGCCGCACCTGAAGTACTTGAGTGAGAAGCCGAAGAGCCCGATTGATGTCCTTGGAGACGAACGGTTGCTCGAGCTTTCGAGCGTGCAATTCAAGCAGTCCGTCGTTGCGCTCTTCGACGAAGAATCCCGCGCGTCGAATACATCGAAGACCGTCAAGCTGCTGGCGAAGCTGGTGTACTTCCAGCGCGACCTGCTGCGCTTCTTGAACAACTTCGTTTCGTTCGGAGAATTCTACTCGAAAGGTGACGCCATCTTTCAGGCGGGCACGCTGTATCTCGATGGCCGCGCGTGCGAGCTGTGCCTGAAGGTGAGCGACGTCGGCAAGCACGCCGTCCTCGCGGTGCATTCGATGATTTACGTCATCTATTGCGACTGTGTTCGAAAGTCCGACAACGCGAAGTTGACGATTGCGGCCGCGATGACCAATGGCAGCAGCGACTTCATCATGCCGGGTCGCAACGGGGTCTTCGTCGATCGCAAGGGTCATGACTGGGATGCTTCGGTCATCCGGATCATCGAACAGCCGATCAGCGTTCGCGAGGCGTTCTGGAGCCCTTACAAACGTCTCGCGCGTTTCATCGCGGCTCAGGTCGAGAAGTTCGCCGGCGCTCGTGACAGAGCCAATCCACTGCCAGCGGGCGCCGCGCCGCTGCCGACCGCTGCGGCGCCTGCGCCCGTGCATTCGCCGGCTTTCGACGTTGGCAAGTTCGCCGGAATTTTTGCAGCAATCGGTTTGGCGATTGGCGCGATCGGCACCGCGTTCGCCACCATCGTCAGCGGCTTTCTGGGGCTGCAAGCCTGGCAGATGCCGCTCGCGGTGGGCGGAGGCTTGCTGCTGATTTCAGGCCCAGCGGTGCTGCTCTCGGTGATGAAACTGAGGCAGCGCAACCTGGGGCCTCTGCTCGATGCTTCGGGCTGGGCAGTCAACTCGCGCGCGCGGATCAGCACCCCATTCGGAAAGTCGCTTACCCGGTTGCCGCCGTTCCCCGTCCGGCGCAGCGTCTGGCCGGTGTACTTGTTCTTGATGATTCTGATTGGAGGACTGCTGGTCTTCTTCGTTCGCGCTCGCGTCGCCGAGCAGTTGCCGTGGCTGCACCCAGCGCCAACCCAACCGACGGTGCTACCGCCGAAGAGTTAGGAGCGAGGCACACGCTGCGCGATCCGCACAGCGTCAACCTAACCCGCGCGATCGGGCCACTTCATCTTGAACACGCCCATCTCGATCTGCTCGCACGGCACCGGCACGGACTTCTTGATTTTCTCGATCAGCTCTTCGTGCCGCTCGTACTGATTTGAAATGAACTTGATGGTCTTGCCTGCGCGGGTCTGCACCACGACGTTCAAGCCGTAACCCAGCCCGCCCAGCTTGACGTTCGCGATCGCAGCGCCGATGCCTTGCGCCGTCATTGGGATCTTGAGCAGCCCCAGCCGTGCCACATCGCCGAACTCGAAGCTGTCGGTAAGCAGCAGCCCTTCCGCGCGAACCCCGGTGGAAGAGACCACCACTTTGCCCTTGGCGATCCGGAAGAAGAAGTAGATCGCCAGAGGGAAGGTGATGACGAGCACGATCAGCAGAACGGCAACCACATAAAGAGCGCCCTTAGCTCCCTTGTGAAACGGAAATTCTGCGACATCGTTCATGCTTTCCCCCAAGAAATAGGCGTCGATTATCGCTCGATCCTTCAGCGCCTCGAGCTGCTCGGCCGCCTCTATTACCTACTGCAGGCGGCGAATGAGCTCAAAGCGTTTGCACGACGCGGAACTCCAACTTCACCGGGTTGCTGACGGTCGAGTTCTTCAGGCTGTCGCAGCTCGCGCCGCGGAATTCCACCTGGTTGAGCACTTCGTCGTAGAGGTAGCCGTTCACCGGCTCGCGCACCAACGAGGTGTCATTGAGCCGCACCGCGAGGAACGCCGAATCGCTGGGGCGGCTGCTGAGCGTGAAGAGACAGGGCTCGCACGGCTGAATCGAGTTGCGAATTGTGTCGAGCGCGGCAGACAGCTCGCCCGTGTTTCCCGCCTGAAAGTAGCGCCGCGCACACGCGCGAATCGGAACGCCACAAACGACGTCGCTGACCATTGGACTGCAGCTGTCACCGGCTCCGCAGTCGGAGTCTGCCATGCACTTGCGCTGGAAACCGCCTGCAGCCGCGAGCTTGTTGAGCGTCACCGGCCCTTGGCCCATGCCTGTCTCCGCGCCGAATCCAAGCACGATGGTGGTGATACCGGCTGCTTTGAGTTTGGCGATCTGCACTGCAGTCGGGTCATCATCGAGACAAGAAATGGCCTGCCCGCATGGGCTGGCTCCGTTGCTGCACGTGCAGGTGAGTGGGTTGTTGGCCGAGTTGCAGTTCGGCAGCCCATCGGTGAGCAGCAACGCGAAATGCGGGCGACTCTTGTCAGCCGCCAACGGTGGGTAGTTGAGCAACGCACCCATCGCCACACCGGTCGGGGTGCCTCCTAAAGGAGTGATCCCTAAAATCCGTGCGCGAACGGCATCCGCGGTGGCCTGCATACCCATCGCATCCGAATCGTTCGACCGGTTGAGTGCGACGCCATAATTCGCGATGTCGCTCACCACTGCGCTACCACACATATTCGCGGCTGCCTGCGGATACGGAAGCATTCCGAAGTGCGCGATGCTTCCGTTCGTCGAAAGGAACGGAAGCATCGCCGCCTTCAGCTCCGTCCATCGGGTCGGACAACCGGCGGGGCACGACCCGTTTGGGCAATTGCAGTTGGGGGCGTCGATTCCAAACTCCATCGAGCCTGACTTGTCGACGACCAGGAACAGGTCGGGTTTGTCGAGCTTGTTCCCCACCGAGACGAGCACCGTTTCTTGCTCGAGCGCGAACGTGCCGACCGGTTCGAAGTCGTACGTCATGCAACTGCCAAGACCGAGAAATAACGAGATGAGCAGAAACCTGGAGGGCATGCGTGGAACTCTTACTTCAAATCCGCTTGAAAGTGACCGGAGTCTACGGCGATCGATCCGTCGGTGGCGACTGTGCGGCGCGATTGTATTGGCGCGATTGTTGGGAATTGGTTTCCCTGCCCGATTCGCGATGATGACGCGGCAAAACAGACGCTTTGGTTAGCTGCGCTTACCGCGTGTGTGTGGTCAGCCACGGGCACTCGAGTTGGCAATAAGCCCAGGGTTTTCATGGTGTTGTGAGTGATGTCGTGATTGGCGACCTAACAGGGCGTTGAAAAAGTTGGTTTGAGGCCGCGACTGTCTGCGTTGCGCTCGTGGGCGTGGCCGGTCGCGACCGGCTCTCGCTGGTCTGCTCAGGTGGCCGACAGCAGCGTTGCCATGTGCCGCAGGTTGAACGCGGCACCGACAAGATTCGCTGCATGTGCCACCCGCCTCCGCCCGCCCACCTTGCTCTTGCGGAATCCGCCACCTCCTTCATCCATCCCCAGGCCTCCTCAATCAGCTTCCGCTTGCGCTGACTGAGGAGGTAGCCGGGTGTGCCGGCGTACCGCTCGGCGATCGCGCTCTTCTTTTTCCTCGCAACGTGGGGCGTTACGTTCATCAGGCGACAGTCGGCCACGAAGTCTGCCGTGTCTCGATCGCGAAACCCGACTTTTTCAACGCCCTGCTAATAACCATCACCCGGGAATCCCACAAGGAGCCGCACGACTCGATTTTTGGGAAGCAGCTCAACCTGGCTTTCCTTCGGATTTAGGGATTTCACTTGTTTCGTTCTGCTGCGCGCGACACGGTCCATTCAGTGAGAAGCGGTACTGACAATGGCCAAAATGTCTACTTCGATAACGACGCTCACCCTGTTGGCTGCCTCCGCGGCAATTGCTGCGCAGCCGACGGTCGCCGTCATTGCGGCGGATGGTTGCGAGGAGCAGAGCACTGTCATCCATGCTCGAAGCTATCGCCAAGCACTGGAGACGCGATTGGGCGGTGACGTTCAAAGCGAGGCCGACACGATTTCGAAGCTCGGTGGCAACTCGCGGTCGGTGAGCCTCGCAGAGATCGAACGGCTGATGACCGGTGCGACAGCCGACGTATTCCAAGACCAAGCCGACCGCGCGCTGCGGATCTTGACTGGCGTGGCGGAGGACGTCGAGCGTCTCCCCCCCTCGGCCGCCAGGTACACGGCGCTCATCGACATCCTTTCGCTCGTTGGACACATCCACTTTAGGATGAAGGCCCAAGCTTCAAGCCGGGCGATGGCCGTCGCGACCTATGAGCGCATTCTCCGTGTAGATCCAGCGTGGGGCCCAAGCATCGACCTCTACCCTCCAGCGACTCGGAACTTCGTCGCTCAGCTCAGCGCCAAGCATCAACGCGAGAATAGGGTGTCTCTAAAGATACTCACGAGGCCAACAGGTCTTCCTGTATTCGTAAATGGCCGACCCATCGGTAATTCGCCACAGGCTATTTTCGTTCCGGCCTCTCAGACCTACACGCTGGAGGCCAGCTGGGGCGGTGAACGGAGAGGGCTCAGTCGGGTGATCAAGGTCGAGCAGGCAACCGAGGTCGAGCTCGACAAGGCGTTCGAAGGCGCAGTGTTCGCTGATAGGGGCTGTGCGCAAAGCGATGGAACGCGTGAGGGGAGGCTCGCACTTGCCACTCGCCTCGCCAGTGTCTTGGACGTTCGCACGGTGCACATCGTAAGGCAGGACGAGCGATCGCAGCAGGAGCGGTTTCTCACCGCGATGACGGCAACCAACAAAGGCGAAGAACTGCTGGAGGCGAGAATTCGCGTCAGAGCTGGCGGCCTCAGTCCGACCGAGTTCGACAATCTGGCGCGCTTTCTGCTCACGGGCGAAGCACCACCGCCACCCATCGAACCAATTGGGAAGGGCGAGGGGAGGCCATTGGCTAAGGAGCCGGAAGTCGTCTCGAAGCCCGTTCCTATCGCCCTTGCTCCGCGGAGAAGTTCGCGGCTTCACATCGGCGCCTGGGTTTCGGGAGTGAGCGCCGCAGCTCTCGGCATTGGTTCAGGCACGTTCTCCTTTGTGGCTTGTGGTTCTGCTGCGCGAATGAGGCAAATCTGCCCATCCGGGTGCCTTGATGATGAAGCTGCGAGTCAGTTCGCTTCGCTCAGGAACAGTCGCGATTTCCACTCGAGGTGGGCGGTTGGTTTGAGCGTGGCGGCCGGCGTCGCTGCTGCGACGGCAATTCTGCTCGTCGTCTGGAGCACATTTTCGAATGAGGAATCACTAGAGCGCCGATCAGGAATCCGCCCCAACAAAGTCGATCACTTACGAGACGGATCGACGAAGTTGGCACATGCGTGATCAGGTCACCTCCTCTCGGAGGTGGCCCATGGAACGCTGGAAGCCAACGGTGGCGTGCAGACC
>JANOHG010000150.1:0-8262 GCA_031406375.1 Archangiaceae bacterium
CGAGCACCGCGTCGCGTTTGTATGCTGCGTTGAGCCTGCACAAGCTCTGCAGCGAAGCGCGTGGGTAGTCGAAGGCGTAGGTTTGCGCGGTCTTCTTCTCGACTTCGTTGAGCTGCGAAGGATGCGTCAAGGTCGGGTTCGCGCTCGTCACCACCAACACCTTGTGTCTGCCGTAAGTCTTCAGCGGTACTTCACCCGCCAGCAAAATCCGACGAACCTTCTTGGTGATCAGCAGATCCGAACGGTCAGTCATTGACTCGTAGGGGTTGTTGCGCGCGAGGAAGTCGTTGAGGTTCGCCGAGAAGACGCGGGTCAGCTCACCGTCGTCGACGAAAAAATAGAGGAACGCGTGACGGGCCTCTCGCCCTTCACCGGTGAAGTCGAGGGTGAGCTGAATGTTGAACGCACGGTTCGGCTTGAGCCCGTGCAGCGAGACCGCCGAAACCACGTCTTTGGGAACCCCGGCTGCCTTCAGCCGAATCAGCCCTTCGGCGCTCGCGTCGCATGCACAGCGCCGCTCCTGAATCATCTTCACCATCTCGGCCGCCTCGAAACCGGCCTTCGCAAGCTTCACCAGCTCGTCGTCAGTCAGCGGCAATTGCTCGGATCGTTGGTACACCTTCGGAAGGTCATTCGAGTTCCAGCTGACGAGGTTGATGGTGTCCGACTGCCCGGCAGGAAACGGCGTCGCCCTCGGCAAAGAAGGAGTCACCTGCGACAGCGCCACCAGAAGGACGGGGACGAACATCTTCAGAACCGCCAGCCGACGGTGAGCCCGATGCGCAAGCCAGAGTCGTTGCCCGAAAGTGGCACGTCGAAGCTGCCCTCGAGCCCGACCAACAGGTGCTTGATGACAAACATCTCGACGCTGGCGACTGGAGCCAGCCCAAAGCGCAACCCAACCTGGGGGTCGAAGATGGCGCCCGCGCGGATACCGAGGCTCGCACTCACCGGCCAGGTGCTGGTGCGAAAGCGCGGCCCGACGAGAAGGTTGGTCCGCCCGGTGTTGAACGCGTAGCTGCCGTGCGCATCGAACAGCAACCAGTCGAACATCCACAGCGACACCGTTCCCCCCAGGTACAACGGAGCCTGGTTGCCAGTGCCGCTGCGGGGAGCCTGCGCGCCAACGGGAAGCGAGGCACCCCAGTTGAGCACCACCGAGAACTTGCCATTGCCAGAAGGCTTTTCGTAGCCGCCTTTGCCCTGCTCGGAGCCCTCGGCCCCGTCGGTTCGTCCACCTTCCTGTGCGGCGGCATCGAACGCGGCGAAGAGCACGACGAAGCCGAACACCCTTCTCATTGGACTTCCTCCACCGCCTGCGACAGCGAACCGCCGGCCGTTATTCAATTTTGAACTCGATTCGGCAGAGTCTAAGGCCCGCCCGTGCGGCAGCCATTGCCACCGCGTCACCGGACCCCACGAAGTCGTCACTTCGAAAGGCTTACCAACAGTGTGTTGCAAATGCGCGCGGTTTGTTACACGTCTCAGTTCCGTGGAACGCCGCAAGATCCTGATCATCGACGACAGTGAAATCACCCTCGCAATGGAGAAATCCGTGCTCGAGGCGCGAGGCTATGAGGTCGAGGCAGCGGCAACGCTTCAGGAGTTCGAGAAGCTGCTGAAGGCCTTTCGCCCACACCTGATTCTCACGGACATTCATATGCCCGAAGCCAAGGGTACCGACATTTGCAGAACCCTGAAGAACGAGTACGGCACCCAGGACATCCCGATCGTCCTCTTCTCATCCTTAGGCGACGACGAACTCGAAAAGCTGGCTGAGCAGGTGGGTGCCGACGGCTTCCTCTCGAAGGCCAACGGTCTCGAGGCGCTGGGCGAGAAGGTAGACGAGCTGGTGTCTTCGATTCTTTGGTGAATCGGCGGTGTTGCGACTGCTTGCATTCGCCGGTGCGTTCGGCCTGATCGGCTGCACCACTTCCGAGAAGGAAGTGCGCCCCGCAGCGCCGGTGCGGCAGGCGCGCCTGTTTGTCACTGCCGAGCTCAAGGGGTACCTGGGCCCGTGTGGGTGCTCGGAGAATATGCGGGGCGGCATCGCGCGAACCGCCTTTCAAATCGTCGAGGCACGCAAGACGGGTGCGAACGTCTTCTTCATCGACTCAGGAGACGCGTTGTTTGGATCGCAAGAGATTCCTGGGGATGCCGTGCCGCAGCAGGAAAGAAAGGCGAAGGCGCTGGCCGACGCATTCGTGCTGATGGGGCTTCACGCACGGGCGACTGGCCCACTGGATGACGCGCGCGGACAATCGTTTCGCACCGCGCTGGGCCTGCCCGAGTTTCCACCTTCCGCGGTACAGCTGCTCGACATCGGGGGCTCGAAAATCGCAGTTCTCAATGCTGAAACAATCGCCCAGGTCGCCCCTCGCGCCGCGGCTGCGAAGGCCCAGGGCGCCGTCTTCATTCTCGCGATGGTGCAGCAATCCTTCGACGTGGTGAGCAAAGCCGCGGGAGAAGGGCTGCCGGTGGACTTCGTGCTCGCCACGCGCAGCAAGGACGAGTTCTCGAGCGAAACGAGCCGGTTGGTGCGAGGCACCACTCCCGTCGCGCAACTGCAGAGCAAGGGGCGCACGCTGCTCTCGATTCAGCTCACCCAGGGAGATCGCGACGCGAAGTTCGAGCTGCTGCGCGGCGCTGACGACAGCGAACGCGAGCTTCTCGCACTCGATCAGCGCATCGAGTTGCTGCGCGCTCAAGTCAACGAGCCGATGCTCGCCGACCCGCTCAAAGCGCTGCGCAAGGCGAAGCTCGAGGAAGTGATCGCCCGGCGCGAAAAGCTCGCAGCCGCTCCGCTGCCTGAGCCGAAGGGGAAAAACGTCTTTGGGACCCGCTTCATCCCAATCGAAGCGAGCTTCCCGATGCTGCCTGCCGCAGTCGAGCTCATCACCGCGTACGACCGCGACGTCGGCAAGCTCAACCTTCAATACGCACAGGAGTACGGAAAGGATTGTTCGCCACCTGAAAAGGGCAAGGCGGCGTTCGTCGGCAACGCCGCTTGTCTCGAATGTCATGAAGAAGCGTTTGCGGTCTGGCAGAGCTCCAAGCACGCCATCGCGTACCCAACGCTCGAGAAGATTGGAAAAAACCACCACCTCGATTGCGTCGGGTGTCACGTCACGGGGTGGCAGCAGCCAGGGGGCACCTGCCGCATCGACCGCGTCACCGGTCGAGACCATGTGGGCTGCGAATCTTGCCATGGGCCTGGGTCAGTGCACGTGGCTGACGCTTCGGATGACAACATCGACAAAGGTAATCAGCCGGCGGCGTGTGTGGGCTGCCATGACGCCGAGAACTCGCCCCACTTCGCCTTCGATGCCTACATCGCGAAGATCCTCGGCCCTGGCCATCGCCCGGGTCATGCGCAACCTCCAGAAACCACAAAGGCCCCGAAGAAGCCGCCCTTGAAAAAGGGCATCCCGAAGTAAATTCGGGACTTTTTCCGTCTGCAGCGGTTTTGACGGCCCAGTCGCGCAGTCCATACTCGGTGCAGATTGATTTTCCCCCTCGCTCTTCTTCTCAGTTCATTCGATCTCCCAATGCCTCCCGCTCCGACGGGGATGACAGTCGTCCAGGCCGAGACACCCAGCGTTGGGCTGGCGCCGGCCCTTCCACCCGACCCCGACGAACCCCCAAGCATTGAGCTCGAAGAGCTGCGTGCACTTGAGGAATCGACCATTGAGCCCTTACCCCACAGCGATCTGTCGCTGCGGCTCAACCTTCGGCACCTCGGGTATGGCAGCGCAGTGCGACAGCGCCTCGAGGGCGCCCTTAACGAAGCCGATGCGTTTGGAGACGAGCTCGCCTTCGAGTTGGCTCCGGTGACTGACATCGCCAACTTCGACGTCAATTCGGTCAAAGACCGCTACGACATTCCGGTCGAGATGCAGCCGCTGGTGGTGCAGTACATTCATTTCTTTCAAGGCTCAGGGCGAAAGTGGTTTCGCCGGTGGATGTCGCGATCCTCGCGCTACATCCCTTTGATGCAGCCGATTCTCGAAGGGCGAGGGCTGCCGCGCGATCTCGTCTACCTGTCGATGATCGAGTCGGGCTTCAACACCCAGGCGAAGTCGTGGGCCTCGGCAGTAGGTCCGTGGCAATTCATCGCGGGCACAGCGAAGGACTTCAATCTGCGCAACGACTTCTGGGTCGACGAGCGCAGAGATCCGGTGAAGTCGACCCATGCCGCGGCGCGGTTCCTCACTCAGCTCCATCGGGAACTCGGGCACTGGTACCTGGCCTGGGCGGGCTACAACACCGGCGGTAACCGGGTGCGCCGGATGATCGCCGCGCAGCAGACCACCGACTTCTGGACACTGTCCGAAGCGAAGAAGGGTTTCGCGAAAGAGACCAAGCACTACGTGCCGAAGCTGATCGCTTGCGCGCTGGTCGCCAAGCATTTCGAAGCGTTCGGATTCTCGTCCGATGAGTTCGACTACGAGGCACCTCTGGAATTCGACGAGGTGAAGCTGACGTCGCAGATCGACCTCGACGTGCTCGCACGCGCCGCGAACATCACCGGCGAAGAGCTCGCGCTGTACAACCCCGAGCTCAAGCGGTGGTCCACTCCTCCCGCCACACAGGAAGCGCCGTACGTGGCTCGGATTCCCAGGGCCTCGGCGGCGACCTTCGCAGAAAACTTCGCCAAACTGCCGCCGGGCGAACGGCTCAACTTTGCTTTCCACAAGGTGAAGCGGGGCGATACCCTCTCGGTGATTGCCCGCGCCTACCATTCGGCGCCCGAGGCAATCTTGAAGATGAATGGCCTGAAGTCCGCCAAGAGTCTTCGCGTCAACTCCGAGTTGATCATCCCCACTCCCAGCGCGAGCGCGCTGAAATCCGGCAAGCCCGATGCGAGCTTCGAACGCCAGGTCGCTCGGGCCCGAAAGTCGGTTGCGGTGGTGCGCCCCGAGGAAGAGGTTCCCGCTGGAGCCAATTCGCCCAAGAGCGCCGCGCAAGGCACGGTGGCCATCGAAAAGGTGGGGGCGAAGACCCGTGTCACCTACGGCGTAGCCAGCGGCGACAGCTTGTGGAGCATCAGCAAGCGCTTCGATTGCAGCATCACCGACCTCAAGAACTGGAATGAGGTGCTTGAGCGCGGCGCCAAGCGGATGCGCGTTGGCACCTCGCTGATCATCTGGCCGGGAGTCAAAGCGCTCGACCTTGCGTCTGCAAAGCCGTAGCTCGGCTACCGCTTTGGCCAGATGCGCGTTCCGAAGGGCGCCAACGCCAACATCCCAAGCTTCAGGTGTTGGTACGCGAAGGGGATCCCGATGATCGACACTGCCAGCGAAATCCCCAGCGCGAGATGGGTCAGAAAAATCCAGATGCCCGCGAACAGCAGCCAGATGATGTTGAAAACGAGACTGGCCGCGCCTTTGCCTTCGCTGCTGAAGTCTTTGCCGAAGGGGAAGAGCGCCAGCCCTGCGAGCTTGAAGCACTGAAGCCCGAAAGGGATCCCGACGATTGTGATGCAGCAAAGAATCCCCGCCACGGCGTACTCGATGGCGGTGATGAGGCCGCCACCCAAAATCGCCCACAACAGATTGAGCAGGAAGCGCATCGTTGACTGCTTATACTCGGCGCTCAGGAGATCGATTGCATTGAGCCTCAAGGTTTTGATCGCCCCACAGGAATTCAAGGGAACTCTCACCGCGCCACAGGCGGCGGAGGCGATCATGCGCGGCTTCAAGAGCGTCTACGATCAGGCCCACCTCGACATCGTGCCGATCGCTGACGGCGGTGCAGGCACCGTCGATGTGCTCCTCGCCACGGGCGAAGGAGAAGAGCGAATCACCACCGTTACTGACGCGATCGGCCGGCCGGTGAAAGCGCGCTGGGGCCTGCTCGAAGGCGGGCAGACCGCGGTGATTGAAATGGCCTCTGCTTCTGGGCTTGCGATGTTGCAGCCCCACGAACTTGACCCAATGTCGGCCCACACCTACGGCACCGGTGAGCTGGTTCGCGCGGCGCTCGATGCAGGCGCGACGCGAATTCTTCTCGGCGCCGGAGGCAGCGCTACCTGCGACGGTGGCGTCGGCGCAGCTTCCGCCCTCGGGGTCGCGTTTCGCGACGAGAAAGGGGCGCAGCTGCCGCTGGGTCCCAAGCATCTGGCGCGGCTGGCGAAGGTCGACTGCAGTGGGCTCGACCAAAGGCTTGCCAAGGTTTCGCTTGAGGTGCTGACCGACGTTCGAAATCCCCTGTTGGGTGAAGAAGGCACTGCGCGAGTCTACGGCCCGCAGAAGGGAGCCGATCCGGATCAAGTCGACCTGCTCGACGGCCTGATGGAACAGCTCGCACGGGTGGCGCGCGCGGCACTGGGTGAAGCCTTCGAGAAAGAGGCAGGCGCCGGCGCGGCGGGCGGCCTCGCATTCGGGCTGCGCGCGTTCTGCAATGCGCGACTGAAGCGCGGCTTCGATGTGATCTCTGAAGCACTCGGCCTATTCACGCTGGTCAGCGAGTGTGACTGGGTATTCACCGGCGAGGGTCAGCTCGATCTACAGAGTGCCTACTTCAAGGGGCCCTACGCATTGGGTCGCCTGGCGCGGATGCAGAAAAAGCGGGTGGTGCTCTTCGCCGGTGCGGTGCTCGGCGGGTCGAGCGGCGTGCGCGATGCGTTCGATGAAGTGGTGATCGTCGGAAAGGGCTTGAAGGTTGAGCCAGGTCGCGCCGCACAACAGCTGGAAGATGCCGTTGCGCGGTGGGCGATCCGGCAATCCAAGTAGACGGAACTTAAACGCAGCCGCGTATGTCGGGGGATTACCGATGAAAAAGTGGATGGTAGCCGGCGGCGTGATCGCCGTCGCGGTGGTAATCGCCTCAACGCAGACCTGCCTTCGAACCGGCTTTCGCTACGGGCTATGGCTCGATGAGTGCCCATCTGGGGAACTGCGCCAAACGGTGACGCTTTACAGCGGCAGCCTCGCGCGCGGAGCGAAGGGCATCATCAACGTCGGCGTCCGCGTCCACTACACCGAAGGCGAGGCCGCCTCGCGTCAATCAGCCAATCTGCAGCGCTTCACGCCGGAAGTGTTCCTGGTTGACGGAACCAAACAGACGCTGCTCAAGCCGACTGAGCCGTGGAAGCGATCGGGCGACGTTCAATTGGGCGAAGTGACGATTCCCAAGGTGAACGACGGCGACTACCTGCTTCGCGCCAAGGTGAAGTCCCCGTTCGGCGAAGCGTTGCTCGACATTCCGCTTCCTCTCTATGCACCCGCGCGGGTTCACGTTCTGACCGACCGCCCACTCTACGAGCCAGGCAATACGGTGAAGTTTCGCGCAGTCGCCTTGAAGGGAAACGATCTCACTCCACTTGACGGTCGTCCAGGCCTCTGGCGCGTCTACGACGCACAGGGAATCCTGCTGCTCGAAGAGAAGTCTCCGGCAGGCCCATGGGGCATCACCAGCGGAACTTTTCCGCTGGATCACGGGGCTGAAAGCGGCACCTGGCGGGTCGAATGGCACTCAGGCGGTGCGGTCGGCAGCCGCGCCTTCACCGTCAAGCCCTTCACCCTGCCCCGCTTCCGCGTCGCGGCTTCATCAGGAAAGGCATTCTTCCGCCGAGGAGAACGCCCGGGATTGAAGGGCGACATTCGGTACAGCTCAGGCGCGCCCGTGGCGAACGCCAAGGTCGAGCTGCAGTGGGAAGTCGGAGGCGAATGGCCCGCTCCGACATCGTGGGTCGAAGGCACCGCGCTGCCAAAGGTCGCGACCGCCAACGCCAGCGGGCACTTCAGCGTCGAGTTGCCAGAAGTGCCCGAGGACTTGCAGAAGCAAGCGACTTTAACAGCTCGGATCTCGGCCAGCGACAGCAGCGGAGATCGCGTCGAGAGCACGGCGACGATTCTTCTCAGTGAAGACCCAATCGCCGTGTCGGCGATTTCAGAGCTCGAAGGAGGTCTGGTTGAAGGCTTCAACAACCGGCTCTACCTTCGTGCGACCACCGCGGACGGCGAGGTGCTCACCGGCGTGCACCTGACAGTGAAGCGGCTCTGGGAACCGACCGACAAGGGTGTGAACGCGCGTGCCGACGAAGACGGGGTCGCCTCGCTGCAGATAGACCCTGGGCCCGCGGTGAATGTCGTGGTGCCTGCGAAGCCGTTTCGTCCTCCGCCACGCGCCGACGTCGTGGTCCGCGCAGAGTTCCACAACCTGCTTGACGACGAAGGCTCTGAACCGACGCTGGCAGATCGCCTCTCGTTCGATCGGCTCGATTCCGCGCTCGAGACCTGTGCGCGCTTCGTCGACGAC
>JANOHG010000173.1:0-3745 GCA_031406375.1 Archangiaceae bacterium
CCACCGTGCCGCTCTTCGGCTCAATCCGCGAGCAATGCTTGAGGTCGGCCAACGACAACGTCACCTGTTTGTTCAGCGACGCGCCTTGCGACGCGAGAATCTGCAGCGCGTCGGTGAGCTGCCGAGTGGACGCGGGAATGAGCGTGAGCCCGTTGGGCCCTTCAGTCGCCAAAGCACCCAGCGCGGTCGCGAGGGTCGAGGTCATCGCGCGCTCGTCATCATCCCACCATTCCTTGAAGTCCCAGCTTGCCCGGGTTCATCACTCCGTCGGGGTCGAAGTGACGCTTCAGCGCGGCCAGCAACGTGCGGCCTTCGTTCAACGAATCCTGCAGCGCGCGCGCTTTCGCGACCCCAATCCCGTGGTGATGACTGACGTTTGCGCCAGCGCTGATCGCCGCTGAGAGCGCGTCTCTCCACAGCGCGTCGTACCGCAGAATCATTTCGCTCTCCGAGTTCGCAGAGCCAACGAACGAAAAGTACAGCGAACAACCCTCGAGGTAGGCGTGTGAAAAGTGACAGAGGACGAACGCGTGAGCGCTCGCAGCCGCGCGGACGTTCTCATAGACCGCGTGCACCTTGTTCCAGGTGGTCGCGACCTCCATCGTGTCAGCGAACGCCCCGGCGTCGATCACCTTCGACATCCGATACGACACGTCATATCGCTTGGCGTACCAGTGCTTGCCAGGCTCTTCCCCGAGGTCGGTGGCCCCCAACTTGGCGCAGATGGTGCGCGCGCTGCGGTCTTCGGCTTCGCTGCGCGCCAAGTCACCTTCGAACATCAGAATCAGCCGGCTGCGCGCGAACAGGCGCGTGGCCTGGTTGAAAATCTGCGGCCGCCCCAACGTCTGCGGGGCGATGATCCGCATCAGCGTTGAAGTGACCTCTCGCTTCATCGCGCTTGGCTCGGCTTTGTGCACTGCCGGCTTGCCCTTGCCGACGATGGCGGTGTCAAAGGGGTCATACAGCCGCACCACGGCGGGTCGCAGCCCGGCCTGAAAGAGCTGCCGAATCGCCTCGAGTCCGAAGGTGACGCTCTTGAATTCGAAGCCGTGAAAGACCTGGCCAGTCGCACGCGGGAAGACCCGCAACTTCGCTGAGGTGAAGAACCCAAGCGTGCCCTCAGAGCCGATCAGCACCTGCGCCAGATCGGGTCCTGAAAAGGGTCGTTCGGGAGTGATTATCTTCTCGCCGGTGCCGGTGATGAAGCTGACCGAGGCCACCATGTCTTCGATTTTGCCGTACTTGCTCGACAGCTGCCCGGCGCTGCGGGCGGCGAGCCAACCTCCCACCGTCGACATGTAGATGGATGACGGAAAGTGCCCCAGCGTCCACCCTTTTGCGTTGAGTCTGCGCTCGAGCGTCTCGCCCATTACGCCCGCTCCGACGTCGACGGTATGGTGACGCTCGTCGACTTCTGCGATCGCATCGAAGCGCTTGAGGTCGACGGTGATTCCGCCGTGCAGCGCCCAGACTCCGCCGCAGACACCGCTGCCGGCTCCAAAGGGAATCAGGGCGAGGCGCTCGCTTCGCGCCAATGCGATGATCGCCGAGAGCTCTGCCTCGGTTTTCGGCCAGCAGATCAGATCGGGCGGAGGAGGCGATCGCCCGGCTCGCACCCACATCAACGCCAGCGACCACATGTCGCGCGCATAGCTGAGCCTGTCTTGATCGCTGTGCGACACGCGCCCGCCAAGCAACGTCTTCAACTGGGTCTCGACCGCCAGCGCCTGCGGTGAAGGAGCAGGCAAGGCGCCCACCGGGTGGCTGGCGATCGCTGTCACGCGGCGGGCACCATAACGCACGGCGCGATGCCGCTGACGATTCGATTCGTGCCGATGGCGTCTATTGGCCGAAGAAGGGCCAAGGGCCTGAAGTTCGGATTACCCGGCCCGAGATCGCAGCCGAGGCACGACGCCAGGCAGGCGCGCGACCGACCGCTGGGTAAACCGCAGGGAGCGGAACGAAGCTGGCGGCGCTGCATCGACTGCGAGAACGGTCGGGTAATCCCCACTCAAGCCCTAACCGCCGATTCGATTTAACGGTTGCGCAGTCGCGCCCGGGCGCAGATAAGTCGAAGGGTGCGCAGACGAATCACGCTGGTGCTGGCGAGCGTGCTCGTTATCCTTTGCTCCAGCGCGGCGGCCGCGGGTTGCGTGCTCTCAGCGCCGACCTGGCGGGGGCCCACCTCCGAGCATTTCGACGGGACGCGCTTCAACAGCCCAGCAGCGCGCAAGCAGGCAGGTGGATTCTTCAAGTGGCAATTTTCTCGGGAACGGGGCAAATGGAACGCGTACCGCCACGAGCCACCCGGCGATCCTCCCCCACATCACGTCTCAGCAGGCCAGATGCGGGTCACGTTCATCAATCACGCGACAACTCTGATTCAGCTCGATGGGTTCAACGTCCTCACCGACCCGATCTATTCGGCGCGGGCCAGCCCCTTCAGCTTCCTCGGGCCGCACCGGGTTCGCCCGCCTGGAATCAGGTTCGAAGATCTTCCCCCGATTCACGCGGTCGTGCTCAGCCACAACCACTACGACCACCTCAACGTCGAAACGCTCAAACGCCTACAGGCTGCATTCCCCCATGTTGAGATCTTCTGCGGGCTTGGCATTGGCAGCTTTCTGCAGAGCCACGGCCTCAAGCAGGTGAGAGAGCTCGACTGGGAACAGTCGTTGAACGTCGGCTCGCTCAAAGTCAGCAGCGTGCCGAACCAGCACTTCTCGAATCGCGGCCTGTTCGACCTCGATGGTACCTTGTGGAGCGCATGGGTGCTCGAAGGACCTCAAGCGGGCAAGGCCTACTTCGCGGGCGATACCGGCTACGGCCCGCATTTCAAGCAAGTCGGCGAAAAGCACGGCCCCTTTCGGCTCGCGGTGCTGCCAGTCGGTGCCTACAAGCCTGAATGGTTCATGAGCGCCATCCATCAAGATCCCAGTCAGGCGGTCGACGCGGCATTCGACCTGCGCGCGCGCACCTCTGTGCCGATGCACTTCGGCACTTTTGAGTTGGCGGACGACGGCGAGACTGAGCCGATTGACGGACTGAAAGCGGCGATGGCCCAAAGGCCTGACTCGGGCTTCGTCGTGCTCGGGTTCGGCGAAGGACACGATCTTCCATGACCCCTCGCAGATCTCTTTGGTGGTTGTCGGCCGCGGCGACGTGGCTTTCATGCTCGTCGGCGACGGTCGACGGAACGTTGCTCGCGGTGGTCAACTTCGGACCCGATACGACCTCGCGGTGCGTTCAAGTGGTGGTGCGCACCAGCGAAGGCAGTGAGGTTCGTTCTTCACCGGTTGTCACCGAACGCAAACGACCGATGCGGGTCGGCATCGCCAAGGCTGGCCTCCCCGAGGCGGTCATTGTCTATGCCGTGGGCTACGCCGACGCCAAATGCATGGTGACGACCGTGCCGCCTGAGCGCAGCGAAGATGGTGAAGGAATCTTCAAGCCCAGTCGCACATCAACCGTTTCGATCACGTTGATTCCTCGGCCGAACGGCAAGGACGAGGATGGCGATGGCTACATTTCGTTGGGTTCGGGTGGCGACGACTGTGACGACACCGACAACTCGGTGCACCCGGGCGCGCTCGAAGCCTGCAGCGACGCGAAGGACAACGACTGCGACCGCGCCACCGATTGCGAAGAGGCAACCTGCGCCGGCCGTGCGTGCTCATCGATGATGGGATCCACCTGCAGCGGCTCTCAATGCGTCGAACGCATCTGCAGCGACGACGCAGACAAC
>JANOHG010000198.1:0-3405 GCA_031406375.1 Archangiaceae bacterium
TCATCCGGCGCCGCGCCCGTCTCGTAGAATGCGCCGCCATGCAGCGTGACGTAGGGGGCGTCGAACGAAGCCCCGAAGCGAACTGAATTGCTTGGTCGCCAGTGTTTTGGAATGTGGAATTCTTCGACGGGTTTCGAGGAATCAATGAGCTTCAACGTCACCTCTTTCGGCGTCAACAACAGCTCGTTGATCGACTGCCACCCTTGGTAAACATAGTCGAGGCTGAGCCCCAACTGAGAGATCGGCCGAAAGTGCACGCCGACGCGCAGCTCGAGCGGCAAGGTCAACCTGAACTCGGCCTCGTCACCCTTCACCGACGAGCCCGCGGCCACCGCGCTCTCGCCGAGCTTTAGGCTCAGCTTGCCAGCGGCTTGAATGGGAATCTGGGGCCGCAGCGACACTCCAAACGACAGGTTGTCGAGTGGCCTCACCATCGCGCCGATGATGGCGGTGAAGCCCGGCCTGCCATTCAGATTCACGCCCACCTCGGAGTCGTAGGAAGGGTTCTCGAGCGACTGGCTCGGCGCTGGTGCCAGCCCCGCATCCGCGTAGAGCGTCTGACGGAACGCGAACGTCGAGTAGACGTATTGCAGCGACACCCCAAGTTGAAACCGACGGTGCACCTCGAAGCCGAGCGCAAGCGTCGGATAGGCAATCACGACGTCGCTGTTAATCAGCTGGTAGCGATTGGCAGCGAACTTCCGCGGCGTTGCCTCGTATTGGAGGTTCCCGTTTGCATCGCGCACCTTGGTGTAGTTCGGCACCGGGTACTGGTACCGACCGACCGAGGGTGGCCCGTAGGCTCCCAGAGCCACCGTCAGCTGCCGGCTGCCAACCTGAAACCCATAGCTGAATCCAACGAAGGGCAGGAAAAAGAGCCCGGCGGTGTTGCGAACCGTGGTGGGAGCCAGCTTCAACATCTCAGGGTTGAAGCCATTGTCTTGCCGGGTGAACGCCGTCTCGTGGTTCAGCAGCTGTGCATCGACGAGGAAGTTGAACCCCGACAGCTGCGCCAGCCCCGCCGGGTTGTGTTGAATCGCGCTCAGGTCGTCGGCCTGCCCCGCGAAAGCTCCTCCTTGCATCAGCGCCGTCGCGCCATTGTCCCCGAAGTAAAAGCCCGAGGCAGACGCCCCAGTGGCGGTCAACGCAGCAGCGAGAAAGGCAGCACGCAAAGTCGAAGAGTTCAATGATTCCCCCTGCAGGAAAAACGAGCGGCGCACCCATACCTCATCTGTGAGCTAAGGGGGCGCAGTGCGCGCCGCGACCCTCTTCGCGATGGTGTTTGCAGGCGCGGCCTGGGCGGAGGACGGGCGCGTGGTGGTGCCTCCTGTGCTGGTTGTCGATTCCCCCGCGCTGTTCCCAGCCGATGGCGGTGGCGCGACAGTGGAGGTCGCGCTTGAGCTCACCGTTGATGCACTTGGCGAGGTCACCGAGGCCGAGGTCGTCGACGCGGAAGTCCCTCTGGCGTTCGCGCGTGAAGCGGTGCACGCGGCAATTCGGTTGCGCTTCTTACCCGCAACGCTCGATGGGCACCCCCACGCAGTGCGGCTGCGCTTCTCGTACATCTTCCGCCCGGTCGCCCCACCCCCGGCAGTCGTCGAAGGAACCCTTCGCGCGCGTGGCAGCCGTCAGCCGATCGCCTTCGCGACTCTGACAAGCGACGACGGTGACACGACCTCCACCGACGCAGACGGCGCTTTTCGGCTCGAGCTGGGCGCGGGCAAGCGGACGATTCGAATTGAAGCGGCCACGTTCGTTGCCGACGCAATCGAGGAAACCGTCGCGGCTGGAAGCGTGGTCACCGTCGTCTACACACTGTTGCCCCGGCAGGTGAATCCCTACGAGACCGTGGTCCGCGCAGATCGCGCACGCACTGAGGTGACGCGCGTGCAACTGCACGATGCCGAGGTTCGTGAGGTGCCGGGGACCTTTGGAGATCCTTTCAAAGTGGTGATGCTGATGCCGGGGGTCGCCGGCATCGCGTCGGGAGTCAGCTACCCGGTTGTTCGTGGCAGCAGCCCGGCCGCGACGGGGTATTTCCTCGATGGGGTGCGGGTTCCTCAGCTGTTTCACGTCTTTCTCGGCCCGGCAATCATTCACCCGGACTTCATCGAAGGCATCGACTTCTATTCAGGCGGAGCGCCCGTGCGCTACGGCCGCCTGCTTGGCGGTGCAGTCGAAGGGCGACTGGCGAAGCCCCGTTCGGAAGGCATCAACGCAAGCGCATACGTCGATCTCATCAACACCGGGCTGTGGGTTGAGATCCCGATCGTCGCCACCGACACTCAAATCTCGCTTGGCGGCCGGTTCAGCTACGCCGCGCCCATCATCTCAGCGGTGTCGTCGGTCATCTCGGTGGCCAACAGCCCCAAGGTGGTCGCCAGTTTCTGGGACTACCAGGTGCGGGTGGAACAAGGGCTGAGCGGCGGGAACCTGCGACTGTTCGCCTTTGGGAGCTCAGACGTCTTTGGTTCCGAGCCCAACCCCGCCGACCTCACCATCGAATCGAATCTGCAGACGCTGCGGTTTCATCGCGTTGATCTGCGCTATCGCCACGCGCTGGGATTGGGCGAGGTCGAACTCGGGGTTACCCTCGGCGACGACTTTATCGCGCTCGCCTCCGTTCGCCCTGTCTACCCTTCGGGACTCCCGCCAACCGTGCCACTGGGCGTCACCGAGGCGAAGAGCAACATCTACCAACGCACTTTCGCAGGGCGCACCCAATGGGCGGCTGAACTGTCGGATGATTGGGCCGCGACGGTTGGGTTTACGGTTGAGGGCCTCAATGCAGGCTTCGAGCAGACGACGCGCACTGCCATTACCGACGCTCCAGAATTGCTTAGGGTTGTCAGCCGCGATGACCCTGCAGCGCACGCAACGCTCACCTCGGGGTCGCTCGAGCTCGCGTGGAAGCCGTCGCCGCGGTTCCGTCTCGTGCCGGGTGTTCGCTTCGACCACTGGTTCCTGCGGCCGAACTTTTCCACCAGCAGCGTGGATCCCCGGGCTGCGGCGTTCGTCACCGTGTCCGACGCGCTCGAGCTGCACGCTTCGGTGGGGTGGTACCACCAGGCTCCGACGTTCCTGGTCAGCGTGCCCGTGGTCGATGTCGCGTCGGTGAGGCTGGGACTGCAGGAAGCCGTGCAGACCAACGTCGGAACAAAGTGGCGGCTGTGGAGCGATCTCGAGCTGTCGATGGATGCGTACCTGAACGTCCTTGCGCGCTCGGTGGAGGTCGAGATCGTCGCCGACGAGGCGCTCGATACCCAAGACCTCGACCCGAGTCGACAGCCGCGCCCATCGGCGAGGCCAACCCACGGGCAAGCGTGGGGCATCGAAGCGATGCTGCGTTGGCCACAGAAGGGCCATTTCTTCGGTTGGTTGACCGCCAGCCTCTCGCGTCTGCGC
>JANOHG010000203.1:0-2649 GCA_031406375.1 Archangiaceae bacterium
TGATCGAATCACCGCGGGTGTGCCCCGCGAAGGGGTGGTCATCTTCGCTTCCGTTAAGGTCGACTTCTAACCATGCGCTTCTTCCTTTTCCTGCTGGGCTGTCTGACCGGTTGCGTCGCGTACAACGAGCAATGTCAGGCACTGGTCGAGAATCCGAGCGAGACGGTTGCGGCGCTTGGGGCCGAACTCTGGCTTGATCGCCCAAACGTGCGGCACGCACCGAACGCGCTGGGTCAAGCTGTGGCGGATGCGTTCGTCGATGTCTTCGCCAGCAGCTCGAAGCCGGTCGACTTCGCAGTTCTCAATGGCGGTTCACTGCGCGCTGAAGGCTTGTGCGGAATAACCCGGAACATCGTGCCTGCAACGAAGGCGGGGCTCACCAACGGCGTGCTCCACGAGATTCTGCTCTTCGAGAACCTGGTCAACGCGGTTGACCTCACCGAAGACGAGGTGACCGCGGTGATGGAACACTCGGTCGAACGGCTCTTCGCGGTGCCCAACGCGATCATCTTTCCCTCGGGCGGTTTTCTTCAACTGTCGAAGGAAGTTCAGATGAAAGTTGACTGCAGCCTGCCACCCCTTTCACGGGTGACGTCGCTGAACGTCAACGGCGAGCTGGTGCAGAGGCCGGGAAGGGTGAACAAGCGGTTCCGGATCGCTTTGCCCGCGTTTCTGCTCGGAGGTGGCGACGGCTACACGATGCTCGCCGCGCTGGGAAGAGATCCGGATCGCACCCCTTCGCAAGCCCAGCGCTTCGGCGGGGTCGACTCGAACATCGCTGCCGATTACCTGCGCCGCACCAAGATTACCGACCCCCTGAAGATCGACCCGCTCAGAAGTGAGCTTCAGAACTGCGCCAAAGCGGTGCGGCCATCCAACTAAAGTCTGGGTTGTCTTCGCGCTCGAGGTGAATGAATGGCGGTGCGGAACCGACTTCTAATCTGGCTGCAGTGGGTCGGGCTGGGCGCGTTGATAGGCGTTCTCTGCGGAGCCGCCTCAGCGCTCTTCCTGTGGCTGCTTGACCTGGTCACCCAATTTCGCACGGGGTACCCGACGATCATCTGGGCTCTGCCGCTGGCTGGGCTCGGGCTGGGTTGGCTTTACGAACGCTTTGGCCAGCCGATCAGCGGCGGCACCGACCTGATCATCGACACCCTTCATGACAATGGGCCGACGGTGCCGCTGCGAATGGCTCCGATGGTGCTGATGGGAACAGTCGTGACCCATTTGTTCGGCGGCAGTGCGGGACGCGAAGGCACAGCCGTACAAATGGGCGCAAGCCTCGCCGACGCCCTTTGTCACCGCCTGAAGGTGTCGAAGGTGATGCGCCGCCAACTGGTTCTCGCAGGAGTTGCGGGCGGATTTGGCTCTGTATTCGGCACGCCGATCGCAGCAGCGATCTTCGCGCTCGAGTTCCTAACGCTAAGGAGGATCGAGCACCGCGCGTGGGTTCCGGTGCTGGTCGCTGCGATCGTCGGCGCCCTTACCACCCACCTGCTCGGAATTGCTCACAGCGCATATCCACCGCCGACCCACCTCACGCTGACGGTTGCGGTGCTGGGCAAATGGATTCTCTTCGCGATCGCAATTGCGCTCGTGACGGTGACGTTCGTCGAGCTGACGCATTCTGTGAAAAAGCTGGGTGAGCGTCGGGTGAAGCGGCTGCCATTTCGGATGATGATCGGTGGGGCAGTAGTGGTGCTGATGTGGCAACTGCTCGGCACCGATGCGTATTTGGGGCTTGGCATCAGCGGCATTCAGCGCTCGTTCGTCGAACCGCTGCCGTCTTACGCATTCGCTGCCAAGCTGCTCTTCACCGCAGTGACGTTGGGCGCAGGGTTCCTCGGCGGTGAGGTGACCCCCTTGTTTTTCGTTGGTGCCTCGTTGGGCAGCGTCCTCGCGCGCTTGCTTGGCCTGCCGATCGACCTCGGGGCAGGGGTCGGGCTCGCGGCGGTGTTCGCGGCCGCATCGAACACACCCGTTGCGCTCTCGGTGATGGCGATCGAGTTACTGGGCGCCACCGCATTCCCCCACGTCGCAATCGTCTGCGTGCTCGCCTATGTCTTCACCGGCAATCGCAGCATCTACCGCGCGCAACGAACCCCGCGCGGCAAAGGCACAGGCCTGCTGCACACCGGCGCGAAGAAACCGTGAAGGTACGACCGAACCGCCTACGTCCGCGGAACTGGAAGCGGCGCAGGCGGCGGGGGCGCCATCACATCGTTGATCCCCGGGATCTTCTTCATGTCAGCGCGCGCGAGCTTCCACGCTTGCGGCACGATCCACGACAGCGAGCGATCCTGCCGCTCGGCCTGTTTCTGGATCTCTCCCAACATCTCTTCGGGGAAATAAAGCGACTGCTTGCGATGATCAGTATTCGACATCAGCTTTCCTCGCGACGGTCGACGATCTCGTCGCCGGTGACGTCGTTCACAGCCGGGAAGTTCTTGATCCGCTCGCGCGCGATCTTCCACGCCTGCTGCACCACCCAAGAGAGCGAGCGATCTTGTCGATTCGCTTCCTCCTGAATTTCTTTCAGCATCTCTTCGGGGAAATACAGCGACTGCTTGCGCTTGTCGGTGCCGGCCATGTCGTTGTTCTCCGCTTTCGGGGTGGGGGGTGTGAAGGTTGTGGCTACCAGGTCAGGTT
>JANOHG010000206.1:0-2024 GCA_031406375.1 Archangiaceae bacterium
CCCTCGGCGCTGTCCCCTGAGATCGTTGAGCGCCTGGACGGTCTGGCAATGTAGGGGAACTGAACAGTGGTGCAGGTGGCACCGGCGGCATAGCGGGAGGAACGTCTGACACAGGGGCGCAGCGTGGCGCGCGTCGTAGAAAGCCTCGAAGTCCGCCGCCGCCCGCGCGGCCAACGGCTCGACCTGTCGCTTCGGCACCATCACGCCGTTGCTCCTCGAGAGCGCGGCAACGGCCTCGTCATACGCCCCGCGCGCCGCCTCGATGGCGAGGCGCTTGCGGATGCCGTGCGAGTACTTCTCCTCGGGCAAGTTCAACTGCGCGTCGAGCGGATGCAGGCTGTCGCTGCCCACCGCCCCGTAGCCCCTCCGAGTGACCCCCTCGACGTCACGCCCCAATCCCGTCGTCCTGGAAGATCCACACCCATTTGAATTGAGCGTGGTGGCGCGGACCGCAGCTACCATCGCGCTGTCTCGGGCCAGACACAGCGATGCTGCTGATGGTCATTCGCTCATTATCCTCGAGGGGTGATGTTCACCTTGAGGCCCTCTGTCCACTGCTTGTGTTCGTCCGAGTAGTACAGGTACGCGCGGCTTGCTGGCCCGGTGTAGCTGCCAGGAATCGCCGCGAGCAACGACAGCGGAACCTCGTGCACCTGCTCGGGCTTCATCCCCCGCCAATAGAGCACCACGTCGCGGCCAATCACTTCGTAGGCGTCGATCGCGCCCTTCTTCTTCAGTTCCTTCAGCTGATCGTGCCGCGGCTCGAGGCCACCTGGCAGCCCGACGATCGCGATCACCGTCGGAATCAACTCGCTGGTCTTGTTGGTCACCTTTGCGATGACTTCCAGCAGCTCGCCTTCCTTCACCTCGCTCTGACTGAGCTTCACCGCGACGGTCACTTTCGTCTGGCTCGAGCTGTCGGGGGTGAGGGCGTTCCAATCGACCGCCAGCGAGTACGGCATCGCACCGCCGCCTTCCATTGCGAGCTCGATCTTGTGCTTTCCCTTGCCGAGAAGCTCAGAAAGATTTGGCAGCGCGATCACCCCTTGCGTCTTCTCGTCGAACCTCACCGAGCCGCCTACAAGTTGACCATTGACGAAGATCTTCAGGCTTCCCGCCGCCTTCGGTTTCGCGCGCGCCTTGTCGTAGAGGACGATCGCCCGCAGGGCGAGCACCGTGCTCTGAGTCGACCCGTAGCGGCCGCCTTCGCACGCGCTGGCGAGGTACTTGATCGCCTTTTCCACGTTGGCCGCAAACTTCGGTTCACGCAGCCACGCCACCGTGGCCAGTGAAGTGGTCTCGATGTCGAGCGCGTCGCCGCTGCTTCCGACGATGCTCTGGGTCGAACCGGTGACGATTCCGCCCTTCTGTAGCGCCGCCAGCTTGTCCATCAACGCCGCCGAAGCCACCTTGTCTCCACCAAGCCACGCGACGTTGGCTGCAAGCGCGGTCACATAGGAATTCGCCGACGCCTTGCCTGCATCACGGACGTGGGCGATTTCCTTCTCGAGAGTGCTGGGCTTCGTGCCCGACTCGAGCAGCGCCCAGGTGATGTACGCGTCAGATGAGTCTTTGTCTTCTATCCAGGTGTGGAGCGCGCGTCGCTTTCGCTCGAAGCTGCCCTTGCCGTCGCGTTGCTTCAGCAGCCACGCCGACGTGTTGGCGAGCATCGCCGAGTCGACCTGTCGCACTTGCGCCATGTCGGTGAAGTGGAGCAACCCATACGCGGTCAACGCCTCATGGCCCGGATTCTCGCCGAACCACTCGAAGCCCTTCTCGCTGCACTCGAAGCCGATCAGCCGCTGGTAGCTGCGCTCGAGCTTGCCTTTCGCGTCCTCGACGACTTTTGGATCGACGCCGGTATGCGAAAGGAAATACTGCTGCGCCATCGTCAGCGGGTAGCTGGTTGAGCTGGTCTGTTCAAAGCACCCGCTGGGCTCTTGCACCAAGCGCTTGAGCGCGTCGGTCATGTTTGCCAGCGGAGTGGGATACACCGTGGCCTGGGTTCGCACGCTGCCGGGCAC
>JANOHG010000214.1:0-2005 GCA_031406375.1 Archangiaceae bacterium
CAACACCTGTGACAGCTCTCCTCGGGTCCCCGCAAGGCGGAAGCGATGCGCGAGCGCAGTACGCACTGGCTGCACGTCGCGCGCGTCGCTGACCGCGTACAGCCGCAGCGCGACTGTGGCGACATCGGGCAGAAGCGTGCGCTCGTTCTCCCAGAACTTCGCCAGCGCATCGGCAAGCGTCTCGAGCACTTTGAGCAGCGAACTCTCTTCCGGCAGCATGCTGATGGCTTCCGTTACTGGAAGCTCGCCTTCACGCAGCAGCTCAATCAACACGTCGTCTTTCGTTGCGAAGTGAAAATAGAACGCGCCTCGACTCACTTCAGCCTTCTGCGCGATGTCGTCGATGCGGCAGCCAGCAACCGTGTCGCGGCGGAAAATCTCGAGCGCCGCCCGAAAAACCCTGCGGCGCGTCTCTTCTCGCTGTTTGTCTCTCACGACACCGGACTTATACCAAACACTCGCTGGCGTTTGTCAATGGACCTGCCGTCTTAGGCTTTCGCCAGCGACCGAAGCACATACTGAAGAATTCCCCCGTGTCGGTAGTAGTCGAGCTCGTTGGGGGTATCGATGCGGCAAAGGACGTTGAACGACCGCGGACCCGCCGCATTCGTCGCGGTGACCGTGAGCTTCACGCCCGCGGCGAGCCCATGCGCGATGCCCGCGATGCTGAAGGTCTCAGAGCCGTCCAGCCCCAGCGTGGTCGCGTCTTGCCCGTCTTCGAACTGCAGCGGCAAGACGCCCATCCCAATCAGGTTGCTGCGATGAATGCGCTCGAAGCTCTTGGTAATCACCGCCCGAACGCCCAGCAGCATCGTGCCCTTTGCCGCCCAATCGCGTGAGCTGCCCGTGCCGTACTCTGCGCCGGCGATCACAATCAACGAGACCGCCTCTTGCTGGTAGCGCATCGCCGCGTCGTAAATCGCCAGCTGCGTGCCCGATGGCATGTGTTTGGTGAACCCACCTTCGACGCCGGGGACGAGCAGGTTCTTTAGCCGGATGTTGGCGAACGTTCCCCGCATCATCACTTCGTGGTTTCCGCGCCGCGCGCCAAAGCTGTTGAAGTCGGCTGGCAGCACTCCCTGCGAGGCCAGGTAGTGCGCTGCAGGGCCCTTCTTGTCGATGTCTCCGGCGGGGCTGATGTGGTCGGTGGTGATTGAATCACCGAGCAGCGCGAGTACCCGTGCGTCGGTGATGTCCTTCGGCGCGACAGGCTCTTTGGGCATCCCATCGAAGAACGGCGGCTTGCGCACATAGGTCGACTGCGGATCCCATTGGAAGGTGCTGCCAGTCGGAACCTTCAGTGCCTGCCACTGAGGGTCGCCTTTGAGCACGTCTGCATACCGTCGCTTGAACTGCTCAGGCTTCACCATCGCCAGCGCCGTTTTTAGCTGCTCGGGCGTTGGCCAGATTTCCTTCAGGAAGACGGCGGTGCCATTCCGGTCGTGGCCGATCGGCTCTTTCTCGGTGTCCCAATCGACATGACCCGCCAGTGCATAGGCAACCACCAGGGGAGGAGAGCCTAAGAAGTTCATCCGCACCTGGGGGTGCACCCGACCTTCGAAGTTCCGATTGCCTGAGATGACTGCCGCAACCGCCAGCCCTTCCTTCGTCACCGCTTCGGCGATCGCCTCTGGCAGCGGCCCCGAGTTCCCGATGCAGGTGGTGCATCCGTAGCCGACCAGATGAAAGCCGAGGGCTTCGAGGTACGGCGTCAACCCCGCTGCTTCAAGGTAGTCGGTCACCACCTGACTGCCAGGCGCGAGGGAAGTCTTCACCCACGGTCGCGAGACGAGCCCTTTGTCAACGGCGTTCTTTGCCAGCAACCCCGCGCCCAACATCACCGCTGGGTTCGAGGTGTTGGTGCACGAGGTGATGGCGGCAATCACCACCGCACCATGGTTGAGGGTGAAGCTCTGTGCCCCCTGCGTCACGATGGCGCTGTTCTTCAGCTTCACGTCGCCATCGACCGCCTTGAGCATCTCCTTCGCGGCCTTTGCGAAGGTGG
>JANOHG010000241.1:0-4216 GCA_031406375.1 Archangiaceae bacterium
TGATCGAAGCCGACGTCTCGAGAAGGAAACGAAAGGAAGTGATCGACCAGGTGGCCGCATGCCTCATTCTTCAAGGCTGGCTCGATTCTCAGCCCGGCAGCAGCGACGAGTGAGGACGCTGTAGACGGTGTGTGTGTGCGCTGGCAGCAGGCACCAACCGCGTCGCGGTGGCGAACGCTAACGGCTCACCGGCGGTAGAGGTGAAACGGTGGCGCGAAGCCCTCGACTTCAGAGAACTCCCAGCCATTGAAGCGGAGCTTCTTCCCTTCCACCACCGACACCGCCTCCAAGCCACCGCCCTCAATTCGCAGCAAATAGCGTGGCTGCGACGTTTCAACAGCTTGAGGAAAAATCTCCCATCGGTACCGCGCCATTCGTTCCTCCGGCAATCCAGAAAAAAACGCCAGCTGCAGATCGCGATACCGCGCATCGGTGTCGAGGATCAGCGCCTCCCCTTTCTCGTTCACCTCAGTCTTCAAGAATCGCGCAATCCGCATCAATTCGACCGGGTGGGTCGAAACCGGGCTCACCGGGCGCAGCGAGTCTTCCCACTTGCCTTCGCGGTAAAGCGTTCGAAGTCCGATGACGATTGGCAGCGCGACCGCGAGCAGCGCAGCAAGCGCGACAAGCGGGGCACGAACGCGAGCCACCGGCCGCCACTGAAACCCCAACCAAACGAAGGGCAGCAGCAGCCCCACTTCTTTGACCGCGAATCGGCCAAGAGGCACGAAACTTCCAGTCACCGTGCTGCGAAAGGTGAAGAGCACAGTCGGAATCACAATCAGCGCGACGAGCCACCGAAGGTCTTTCCGCTCTTTCCACGCGCGCCACACTCCGAGCATCCCCGCGAGCCCAACCAGCGGACTCAGCGTGAGCAACGCGATCGCCGGCCAGAACACGAGATTCTGAAGGCGGTACAAGGTGACGCCCCACAGCTGCTCTCCTGCGGGGAACCAGCGCCGGTGGTAGTCGTCGATGAATCGAAACGGGAACAGCGGATCGCCTCGGTCTCCCCAGTTTCCGTACGACCACGCCAAGGGAAAAGAGCATCCAAGCACGAGGAAAAGCACCGCCCACTTCCAACGACGGCCGAGCGCGAGCGCCGCACAAAGCATCGGCAGCCACAACCAGACGTCATACCGCGTGGCGCAAGCGAGATTGAACAGCAACGCCGCCGCGAGCAATGAGGCGCGGTGGCTCTCGACCAATGCCTTGAGGAAGGCAGCTGCGATGCCGACGACCAGCAGCAGGCTGAGAGACTCGCTGGCCGCAGTGGTCGAGAACTGAATGTGCATGCCCCACGCAGCCAGTCCGAGGCACGCGACGATCGCCGCTTGTCGGTCGAACATTCGCCGCGTAAGCGAGAACAGCGGGAGCACGGTCAGAACCGCTGCTAACAAGCTGAGCCAGCGACCGCCGTCTTCCCGAGAGCCGAAGGCCTTGGTGACCGCCCCCAGCAGCACGATGTGCAGAGGACCAAACTGATAGCCGCCTTGATCGAACGATCCAATCACCCTTGGGCGTTCTGCCCATCGGCCGCCGAGCTCGGCGCGCATCACTGAGTCGCCAAAGAAGTTCTCATTGACGCCGAACACCACCAACCGCGGCGCCAGCACCGCGAACATCAACATCCCAACTACCGCGAAGTCAGAAAGCGGAGCGCGCCCAGACTTCAAGTCTCGCTCCGAAGGGTGCGGGGCGACCGACGCATGTCCGGTCGCAGCGCCGCGCGGAAGTGTTCGGCGCTCCGGCCGGGTGACGGCATTCCCGTTGGGCGAAACACTCTTTCGCGTCGACAAAGGTGAGTCACCGTCAGCAGTTTCCACATCACAATCCCAAGAGCGAACACATCGGTTCGGGGACCTACGTTCTTGCCGTTGGCCTGTTCCGGCGCGATGTACGGAAACTTGCCCTTCGGGTTTCCGCTTGCGGTGTAGATAGCCTTGTTCGCGGCCTTGGCCACGCTCAACTCGAAAAGCTTCACATCGCCAAGACGGCAGTCAGTCTCTCCAAGCTCGAAAATTCGGGCGATGTTCCGATCTACCAGCCGAACGACGATTCCCTTTTCGTCGAGAAGCTGCCGCAGGAGCCGAGGCGGGTCGATCGGAAGAGGAAGTGTGCGCTTCACCACCACAAGTTCCGCCGAATCCCGCGTACGGGCCAGAACGGGCTCACGCACTGCCCCAGCTCCGATGCGCTTGAGCAAGTCGTATTTGCCGAATGCTTCCAAGCGCTTGAAACGTAACTCGAACCCCCCACATCAAGGGGGTTTTAGGAAACAGCAACCTGGGCGACAATCCCTCTACATTTAAGGGGGAGTCTATGCCGCCAATCGACCCAAGGCTGCCTGTTCGGATGCCGCAAACCACGGCCCGACAGGAGCCGTCAGTTCCTGTGTCAGTGCCCACCCAGGCGGTGGTGAGCCCAACGCAGACCGGAGCGAGCACCTTCGATCGACCTGCGACTCCGCTCAGCACGCGTGGAGCCGTTCGCGACCCAGTCGTTGGCGTTCGCGACCCAGTCGTTGGCGTTCGCGACCCGATCGTTGACGTTCGCGACCCAGTCGTTGGCGTTCGCGACCTGGTCGTTGGCGTTCGCGACCCAGTCGTTGAGTTGCTTGGCCCTGAGCGCACCGCTTACGAAATGGCCGTCAAGAGCACCCTTGAGAAGTACCTCGAGGCTCCCTCTTACCTGCGTGACGATGCTCCTCAGAGTGCTCCCACCCATTCAACAGCAGCGGTGAATGGGCTCGCTGAAGATCTTCGCGTCGTACTGCTGCCGATGGTCGCACAGCCAGACTCGAAGTCCGCGAAGGTCGTCGAGAACGTGGTGGGCTCGAACCTTTGGAAGGACCTGTCGACCCCAGACCAGCACAACCTCGCGAAGGTGATGGCGTCCGCGGGAGAAAGGGGTCTTGCCGCACTTGCTGCGTTGCTCGAGGGAACACCCGGGGCGGCCACCTCACTCGATAGCAACGGCAAGTCGCTGGTAGAAAACCTTGCCGAGCTTGCTTCGGCGCCCTTGAACGTGGCGCTCTACGCGGGAACCACGAAGCAGCGAGTCCTCGACGAAGTGCTTCTGCAGGTCGCCAACCCCAATCGCGTCGAGCAAGGGAACGCGCCCACCTGCACGGTAACGTCGATGCAGTTCGAGCTGGTTCGCGATGACGCCTCCGAATACGTGCGGTTGATGGCGGGCCTCACCGGCGTCACTGGCAAGGTCGAGATGAAAGGCGGAGGGGATCTCAAGCTGGAGCCCGCGGCGCTCGCCCAACTGAACGAGCGACAGAGCTCGCATGCCATCTTTCAGTCAGCGGCGATGGAGTACGGCAACGGCTCCCACGACGTCGAGCCTGCCCAGGACGCCTACCCAGGCTTACTGCCCTACCAGCAGACGGAAATGCTGCGGCAGCTGTTTGGCGTGAAGTACGAGACCAACTCGCTTCCCACCGAAACCTCGCGCGCAACCGCGCTCGATGAGTTGCGGAACACCACCACCGCTGGCAACAACCGCCCTGTCTTGCTCGAAATTGATCAAGGCAACTTCAACCACGCGGTAACGTACGAGATGCAGAAGAACGACCGCGTCTACTTTCGCGATCCCTTTGGGCAGATTCGATCGATGCCGCAAGATGCGTTCATCAAGCACGTGGTTGCGGTGCATAAACCGCAAGTGATGCCCGGCTAAACCTGCCTCTGCAATCAGCGCCTCGACTTCGGATGTGGGTTGGGTTGACCGCAATCGGAGCGGCGGCCTGTTCGCACCCCAAGCTGTCGACGCGGCAAATACCCCGCGTTCGCGTTCACGGAATAATTGCGTCTCTCGTCTGGTACGACTTCAGACGCGTGTGGGTCGACCCCTGACACGTGCCAGCTCGAACGACAGGCGACACTCTCAAAGCCTGTCGCTATGCTTTCGGAGTCACTTTTTTTTCGCCCCGTCTTCATGCCCGCGGTCCTATTCCGCGGCGGGGGAAGAGACGGCCATCAACTTCCTCGGCGAAGGACACACTGACCCATGAGTGAAACAAATACCCCCTGGACCCTGAAGATCGCCGCGCTCCAGGACAAGAAGGAATACGCGGAGCTCAACTGGGAAGGCAGCTTCGAGGAATATCTGGACCTGGTTCGAACCAACCCGAGGGTGACCCGCACCGCCTACCAGCGCATCTACGACATGGTGTTGAGTCACGGGAAATCGGAATACATCGACAACA
>JANOHG010000263.1:0-4420 GCA_031406375.1 Archangiaceae bacterium
GAAGGTGAGTTGTTGATGCGAATGGACGCGAAGGAAGCGTTTGGCGATCACTCGTTGTTCGACGGCGCTCCGCGGCTCACCGACATTCTGGTGCTCGAGCCGCTGACGGTGTTGGTGATCGACCGCCGCGACTTTCTCGACCTGCTCGGAGATCGCCCCGACCTGCTGCGAGGGGTGTTCAGGATGATGAGCAAACAAATGAAATCGATGGTGATGGATTTGACCCAGGCTCGACGCGCGACGACAGGCGAGATCCCGAAGCAGGCCTGATAGCGTCTGCCCTGCCGGTTTTCTTAAAAGGGGAGTTCCATGCGCCTGGCTTTCGTAGTTCCGTTCATCGTGCTCGGACTGTGTGGCTGCAAAAAAGACACAGGTCCTGTTCTCGAGATTGCCTGCAGCCAGAACGTCGCGTCACTGAAGTACGGGCCCGGAGCTGTCTTTGTCGCCAACTGCCCGGAAGACTGCGGGAACGCTTCGACGGTGTGGGGCGATGGCCTCTACACGAAGGATTCGCCCATCTGCAAAGCAGCGATTCATGCGGGGGTGATCACCAAGTCCGGTGGCAAGGTCAAGGTCACCGTGCAGCCTGGTCAGGATAGGTACAAAGGCAGCGCTAAGAACGGGATCACCACCCAGAAGTACGGCAGTTTCGGTGGCAGCTATACGGTCGCAGACCCGTAATCGCTCAGGACGGGTGTGAGCCAGAGTGGGTCATCAGCTGGATGGTCAGGGGGGCACGTAGGCAGAAGAATGGCCTATGCTGTCTACCGATGCGGGGAACAGCGCTTTGGCGATTGGGTGGCCTTCTGGCTCTGCTCGCCTCCGCGGTCTGGGCAAGTTCCCCCGTCGGCCTCACCTCGGGCATCGCGTTGTACGAAGCGAAGAAGTCCGAGCAGGCGGCGAGGGTGCTGCGCGAAGTGCTGTCGACCCGCGAGCTCGACTCGGCGACAAGGGCTCAGGCGAATCTTTACCTCGGCCTCGCGCTCTCGAAGCTTGGCGAAACGGTCGCCGCCACCGACGCCTTTAGAGCTGCCTTCGAGGTCGATCTTTCGATCGAGATACCGTTCGTCACGCGCGCCGAGATAGCCATTCGCGCCGAGGCAATTCGGGCTGAAACCAAAGCAAGGCAAGAGGCACGCGCCGAGATGTCCGAGTGGGCGAGCCCTGGCGCGACCCCGCTTCCAAGCGTTGAACCTGTCGTCCCCAAAGCGCCTTTGCTGGCGCCGGAAGCTGAATTTTCCGCGCCGCCCCTCGAGCCCGCATTCGTTGAGCCCGTGCTTTCGCAGCCGCCGGCTGTTGCCTCGCCCGCGCCGTTGGTTGCCGTTGCGCCTAAGCCGACGCAAGGCCGCCCACCGCCGGCTCGGATCATCGCCGAAGAGGTGAAAGTCGAGCCGCGCAGTCCCGACGACGGCCTGCATGTCGGCCTCGGGATGCGCTTCCTCTACAATCCGATTGACGAGGTGTTGGGCCCAGTCGGCGAGCTGACCTTTGGCAGTCAGCGCGGCGGTCGGCGCCTCGCGGCGCTGGTCACTGTTTTCCCCGGTAGGCAATGGGGCGTGGGCGCAGCGTTGCGACTTTTGTTTGGTCCGGTGATCAAGCGATGGCGGATCGAGTTCGGATTCGACCTGGGGGTGATTGTGTATCCAAGTCGGCTGCACGTCGCGGTCGAAGCGGCCACGCAAGTGCTCGGCTTCTCGTTTCCGGTGGGTCCGGTTCGGGTGAAAATCACCCTGCTGAACGTGGCCCTCTACGCGAACTTTTTCTCCAGACCGATGGCGCTGGTGCCGGCAATCGGTGCTGGCTTTGGCGTGGAGTACTGATGCGCGAGCTGATTCGGATGCTGGTGTTGTCGCTGGCCGCGCTCACCTTAATGGGCCTGCAGTGTGGCTGGGGAGCGCCGCTCGAAGGGCTGACGACCCACTGCCCACCCAGAACAATCGACTGCGGCCCCGGCTGCATTCCTGAAGGAAACACCTGCTGCGACGACAGCCCGTCGGGCGGCAAGAGCCAGTGCGCGACCGCTGGGGCTGGCATCGGAAAGACGTGCGTCAAGCGTGGGCAAAGCGGCTGCCCTCCGACGCAGAGCTCGGAATATTGCTGCGGCGATGCGCTGGGCCCGGTGACTGCCAGTCAGGATGTCAGTGCAACCGCATTGCACCAAGGCCAAGTCGGAGTCTTCTGCGGCAACACGGTGATCGCTCCTGGATCTGAATGCTGCACCGCAGTGGACGCCAAGAAGCTGTGCCGGTTCACCGGCCCGCGATCCACCGCGTCTTACGGAACGGGCGGAGGAGGCGGTGGCAACGGTACTCCGGTCTCCTGCTCGAGCGCCGGTCCTGGGTGGATGGGGTCGGCGCGAAGTTGCGCTCCGTTGGGAGCCGGCGGCACGTGCACCTGCTCTGCCGGCAACACCAACCGCTGCATCACCAAGGCCGAGTTCGATTCGATCGGCCGCACCTTCCCCGCGGCGTGCAAACCGTCAGGCCAAAGTGGTTGCATCGAGACCGCTTCAGGGACGTTGATTGCCCCCTGCTGTCCGGGCCTGACGTGCAAGGTGGGCGGTATCTGCAACGCGAGTGGAACCGGCGGTAGTTGCCTTCAGTGAGTCGATGACGAATGGATCCACTGAATCGCTGATGGCGGAGGCTGATGCAGCATCAGTCGATCAATCAGCGTCTCGGGGTTCTTCTCGACCACCAGCGTCGTCAGCAACGTCGGGGGAATGAAGCCTTCTTCGAAGCCCCGGTGAATCTGCGCCTCGAGAGCGTCCCAATACCCGTCGACGTTGAGCAGGCCGACAGGCTTCATGTGCAGGCCGACCTGCGCCCAGGTGAGGATCTCGAACAGCTCGTCAAGGGTGCCAAAGCCGCCTGGCATCGCGACGAACGCGTCCGACAGCTGTTCCATCATTGCCTTGCGCTCGTGCATCGTCTCGACCAGGTGCAGCGTGGTGAGCTTCGGGTGGGCGAATTCAGCGCGCGCCAGCCCACGCGGCAGCACGCCCGTCACCTGTTGGCCACCCCCAAGCACGCCATCGGCGACCGCGCCCATCAGACCAGACTGCGCGCCGCCGTAGACGAGGCCCAGCGAGTTTTTCGCCAGCACCTTTCCCAGTTCGATCGCCGCTTCTCGGTAGATAGGCCGCGCACCATCGCGCGAGCCGCAATACACCCCCACCCACTTCATCCTTCGAACTGCCATTTCTGAGCTCAAATTCTCATCCGTCCTGAACCTGCGAGGTACACCAGCACCGCGGTGACGAAGACCATCACCGGCGCTGCGGTTTGAAACAGAGCTGGCCGTTGGCGCATCACCCAACCACATGGAAGCCCGGCCAGAAACCCGCCCAGGTGTCCGGCCCCGCTGACTCCCGGAATGAGGCTGATGACTGCCATCTGCACCAGCCAGATTCCCAGCTGCTTGCGCCCCGCGCTGTTGATGATCGGCACCAACACGCCCGCCCACGCGAGGATCATTCCTGACGCGCCGACCGTGGGCTGTTCGTAGCTCCAGACGAGCACGGCGATCGAGCTGCCCATCGCTCCGACGATCGACGCGATCAGAAATCGGAACGTGCCGATTCCCCGTTCGACGTCGCGGCCCAGCGACATCACCACCATCATGTTGAGCCCGAGGTGAAGCACGCCGCCGTGAACGAAGACCGCGCTGAAGGGGCGCCACCACTGCCCCTCGCCGACAGCAGGGCCATAGAGCCCCATCAGGTTCGCGAGCTGTCGCTGGGTGAAGAGCTCGTCAACGACGTAGACCAGGACGCTGAGCGTCAGCACGGCATAGCTGACCCAGGCGATGGGTTGCGGCGGGGGCGGTAACGGCGCGGGTTCGGCAATCACGGGTGGGTCACTACGGTGTCGTGCAGCCAGTTGTGATCATCGAGCGCCGGGTAGTCGAGAGTGTAGTGCAGGCCCCGACTTTCTTTTCGGCGGGTCGCGCACTCGACGATGAGCAGCGCGACGTCCGCGATGTTGCGCAGCTCAATGACGTCGCGGGTGACCTTGAAGCTCCAGTAGTACTCGCGGATTTCTTCGCGCAGCAGATCCAGTCGCCTTCGCGCACGGGCCAGACGTTTGCCGGTGCGGACAATGCCGACGTAGTTCCACATCAACCGGCGAATCTCTTCCCAGTTGTGGGTGACGACGACGCTCTCGTCAGAAGCGACGGCGGTGCCTGGATCCCAGTCGGGAAGCGGGCGGGGAGCTGCGACGCTCTTGAGCTCTTCGGCTCCTGCGCGCGCCGCGCGATGGCCGAACACCAGCCCTTCGAGCAGCGAGTTGGACGCGAGTCGGTTGGCGCCATGCAAACCTGTGCAGCTGACTTCACCGATCGCGAACAATCCGGGAATCGAGGTCTGCCCTCGCAGATCGGCCACCACCCCGCCGCACATGTAGTGGGCCGCGGGCAC
>JANOHG010000281.1:0-2779 GCA_031406375.1 Archangiaceae bacterium
GCGCAGAACTCCATCGCGAAGCGCGCCATTGTCGCCATGTCGACGCTGTCGTCGAACACCGTGATCCCGGCATGCCCGATCAGCCCGCCCGCCGCGGCGAAGGCCTCATAATCGAACGGCAGATGGAACATCGACGGCGGAAAATAGGCGCCGAGCGGCCCGCCGACCTGAACCGCGCGCACCGGCCGGCCGCTCTCGGTGCCGCCGCCGATCTCGTTCACCAGCTCGCCCAGCGTGATGCCGAACCCCACCTCATACAGCCCGCCATTCCGCACATTGCCGGCCAGCTGCACCGGCATCGTCCCGCGCGACCGGCCGAACCCGACCGCGGCATAAGCCTCAGGGCCATGCGCCAGGATGAACGGCACCGCGGCAAGGCTCAGCACATTGTTGATGACGGTCGGTTTGCCGAACAGCCCGACCTGGGCAGGGAAGGGTGGCTTGTTTCGAGGTTCTCCGCGCAGCCCTTCGATCGAGTTGAGCAGCGCGGTCTCTTCGCCGCAAATGTACGCGCCGCCCCCGCGCCGTACTTCGAGCTCGAAGCGGTGGGTCGAACCCATCACGCTTTCGCCGAGGAACCCACGCGCGCGCGCAAGGCGAATCGCATTCTCGATGCGCTTCGCGGCCAGTGGGTACTCGCCGCGAATGTAGAAATAGCCGTGCTCGGATCCGCTCGCGAGGCCGGCCAGCGTCATCGCCTCGATGATTGCAAACGGGTCTTCTTCGAGCAGCACCCTGTCCTTGAACGTGCCTGGCTCGGATTCGTCGGCGTTGCAGATGACGTAGTGCGGCCGCACGGGGCTGCGCGCGACCGCTTCCCACTTTCGGCCCGTCGGAAACGCGGCACCTCCGCGGCCAAGCAGCTTTGCTTCCGTCACCTCGCGGATGATGCCTTCGGCTCCAAGTGTGAGCGCGCGGCGCAAGCTCTCGTATCCCCCGTGGGCGCGGTAGTCATCGAGGCTCATCGGGTCGACGACTCCGACGCGCGCGAGAAGCTTTCGCCCTGGCGCCGTCGATGGCGGGTTGGGAACAGAATCCGCGACGAAATTCTGCTCGAGCGCGCGGCGAATCTTCTCGACGGTGGCGTGCCCGAAGCCACGCTCGAAAGGCTGCTGGGAAGCGACGGTGAGCAGGGCGGCCGGCGCCTGCTCGCACAATCCAAGACACGGGCTTCGCGCCCAGCGCGCCGTCGTCGTCGGACGATCGCCGACAAACGCCTCTGCGCGGTGGGGGCTTTCACCCGCCGACTTGCCAATCACCGCAGGCAACTCGGCGCACAGCTGCTGCGCTCCGGCCATCTGGCACGCAATGTCGTCGCAGACGTGGATGAAGGTGCTCGGTCGTTCAGTCAGCGTCAGCAACGCGTAGAAGCTCGCCACGCCGTACGCTTCTGCCGGAGGGACCCCCAGCCGGCGGCTCACGTAGCCCAGGCCTCCGGCACTGACCCACCCGATGCGCGCTTGCAGTGCCAACAACGCCGGCAACAACAAGTGGCGGCGCGAACGAACGACTTGGGCCGGCAGCGGCGGTTCGGGGGCCGAAGGTCCCAACACAGCGTCGACCGCTTCATGCTCAGCGGGGCTTTCAGGTCGATCGATGGGGCGAAGGTCCACGTCGCGTTTCTAGACCAATGGTTGTACCAACGCTCATGCGAAGGCAGGTTGCGCCACCGCGGGTGGGTTGAGCTTCTCGACGCGAATCGCGGCCGCCTTGAATTCTGCCGTGCCAGACTTTGGATCCGTCGCATCGATGGTGAGGACGTTGGTGTCGACCTCATCGGGGAAGTGAAACGTCATGAACGCGAGGCCCGGCTTGAGCAAAGGGTCAAATCGAACCGGCACCTCGACGGCGCCGCGGCGCGACCGCACCCGAACCCGTTCACCATCGGCGACGCCCCAGAACTTCGCGTCCTGAGGCGACAAATCAATCGTCTCGCCTCTTCGCAGCGGTGAGGCGTAGCCCCCTGACTGTACGCCCGTGTTGAAGTCGTCGAGGCGGCGCCCGGTGGTGAGCCGCAGCGGAAACTGCGCGTCGAGCGTGTCAATCGGCGCTCGGTTCTCAGAAGGGTGAAACGCAGCGCGCGGCCCCTGTACCGGTTCGGCCCACAAGCGCCCGTGGAGAAACGGGGTGCCTGCGTCAGTCTCATCCGCACACGGCCATTGAATGCCGCCTTGCGCTTCGATTCGCGCCCAGCTCATTCCTCGATGCATCGGGCTGAGCGAGCGCATCTCATCCCACGCTTGTTCAGCCGACATCACGCCCATGTCGTAGCCGAGCCGCTTCGACAGCAAGCAGAGGATCTCGACGTCGTCGCGCGCCTGGCCCGGTGGCTTGAGCGCCGCTCGGCACCGCTGCACCCGTCGCTCGCTGTTGGTGACGGTTCCTTCGCTCTCGCACCAGCTCGCGGTTGCGGGCAGCACGACATCGGCCATCTGGGCCGTCTTGGTCAGGAAGATGTCTTGCACCACCAAATGTTCGAGCCCTTCGAGCAGCGCAAGGGAATGCAGCGAGTCCGCCTCGGACTGGGCGGGGTTTTCTCCAACCACGTAGAGCGCGGTGAGCTCTTTGCGACCCATCGCGTGGAACATTTCGGTCAGTGTCCAACCCTTCTTGGAGGGAATCTTGACGCCCCATTTGGCTTCGAACGTGCCGCGAATCGCAGCGTCCTCGACATCCTGAAAGCCGGGCAGCTTGGCCGGCAGCGCGCCCATGTCACCTCCGCCCTGAACGTTGTTCTGCCCACGCAATGGATTGAGGCCCGAGCCCCAGCGGCCGACGT
>JANOHG010000328.1:0-3942 GCA_031406375.1 Archangiaceae bacterium
GATTCCCGCAGAACGCATCAAAGCGCCGATTGAGTTATATGGCGGCGATGGCGAAGGGCAAACGCGACAAGCTGGATAGGACGGAAACCACGGGCTCAGAGTGCAAGTCGCTTCTCGACGCGGCGTGGCGTGCCTATCAAGCTGGAGACATGGTGGTCACACGTCGGGCGGCGAAGCTCGTATTGGCCGGCGGCGCGAAAGACGCGGACGAAACGCTCGCGAAGAAGTTGGGCAAGGATCTCTTCCCCGTGGGCCATGTCACCGATGCCCGACAGGTGGCCCAAGACTTGATCAACCGAACCAACCCCCCATCGAAGCCGTTTCTGTTGGCAGGCGCCGCGGCGTTGATCTGGCTTCTGCTGTTGGCGATTTCGCACCGGGGCTGATTGGAAACATTCTTTCGGAACTTCGAGCCGTACCAACGCTTCGATCCCGCGGGCTGGGTCAACTTGTTTCGAATTATCCCCATCTGGGCGGGGGCCGTGATGATTCCGGCGGGGGTCTTGATGATGCTCTTGGGCGGGGGGCGGATGTTCCGATTGGTCTCCGGGCCTCTGGGCGCTGCGGTCGGGCTCATCTGGGCGCCCGTCCTCGCCGCGAAGTTGGGTTTTGCGCCACAGGCAGATCAAGTTCGGATTGCGGCGACGATCACCATCGGCGGCTTAGGCCTGTTGTACCCACCGGCTGCAACGTTCTTCGCTTTTGGAGTTCCGGTGGGGTTGATGGCTGGCGAGCTGGTGGGAGCGAACGACTGGGTGCTCGGCTTCATCCCTGCCTTTTTCTTCGGCGGCGTGCTCGCGATGGCCGCACATCGATATGTCGGGGCGCTGGTCTCTTCTCTGGTCGGCAGCTGGCTGTTGATGCTGGGGCTGCTTGCCGTAACCCATCCGTTGACCTCGATGGGCGAGTCGGTCGCTCAACAGCCCTGGGGGGTGCTGAGCGCGGCGGCGTTGTTTGCGCTCGCAGGCTGCGTTTATCAGCTGTTCGTGCGGCTCTCCCCTGAAGCGCGCGAGGCCTTGCGTTCGAACAGACGCCTGGCAAAGAAGAAACGGGCCGAAACAGAGGCGATCGAGAACCGTTGGGCGAATTATTCGAAGGACAAGGGGCTCGATTGATCCCTTTTGGCGCATTGTTCGGTTCGTGGTAGCAGCGGCTGCCAGATGGCTCAGGCGAAGCGAAAAGAACGAACGAACGAGGAGCCCACCGTGGACGGAGCGATGGCTGACAGCGCGACGCCTGACGAGCTGGGTGATGGACCCTGGCAGAAGCCTGAGGGTTTGACGCGGCGTGGGTGGACGATCATCGCGGTGCTGGCGATGGTGCTGAACGCTCCACTGATTCACTACTACTTGCTGCGCTCGGCGCCGGCCGCCACGGTTGCCTTGCCGTTTTCCGACACCTTCGAGACACCTGCCACCGTGGCGCAGAACTACTTCAGTACCGGTGGCTTCTGGCGAACGGTCAACGGTGAGCTGCTGTCTCCTGGAGTGAAGAACAACCCGCTGTGGCTCAAGGCAAAGCTTCCGCAGAACGTGGCGATCGAGTTCGACGTGAAATCGATGTCGCCCGAAGGCGACGTGAAGGTCGAGCTCTTCGGAAACGGCACCGACCACGCTTCAGGCTACGTGCTGATTCACGGCGGTTGGAACAATTCGATGAGCGTGATTGCCCGGCTTGATGAGCACGGCGCGCCGCTGGGCCAACTGCAGAACGAGGCACGGGGGCAGGACCTGGTGAAGAGCGGAGTGTTCAAAAAGGACACCCGGATGCGCGTCGAGGGGGTTCATCGACGGCTCGAAATCGGCCGCAACACCCACTGGCGAATCGAGCGCAGGGGATCCGTCATCACCTGGTTGCTCGATGGTCAGAAGTACATCGAGTTCGACGATCCCATTCCGCTCGTGGGTGATGAACACAACCGATTCGGGTTTTCGTCGTGGGAAGCCCAGTTGTATTTCGACAATCTGGCCGTAACCCCGCTCTAGGAATCAATTAATAAATGGGTTGCAAGCCGGATTTGGTCGTATACGTTGCCGCGCGTTCTCCATGAGGGGGACCAGTTGCAGCAGAGTTCGCAGGTGCAGTCTCAACGCAGGACCCAACCAGGAGTATGACGAAATGAAGCGTATCGTTCTCGGAGTTGTCGCTGGCCTTTCCCTCATCGTTGGCGCGGCCTGTGGCGGTGGTGGTGGGCAGTCGACGGATTGCAAGAATTACGTTGCTTGCTATGAGAAGACGGGTGGCACGAAGGGCAGCCTCGACGCGAGCTTCGGCGCCAGCGGAACCTGCTGGTCGGTTTCGACGACCACCGAAACCTGCAACACGACGTGCAAGACTCAAATCGACTTGTACAAATCGAACGGAACCGGTGCCGACGCCGGCTGCACTTTCACCTAAACTGTTTGAAGTTCAGAAAAGCCTCCGGTGCTCACGCGCTGGAGGCTTTTTTATTTCCTGCTAAAGCTTCGCGTTGGCCTTCAGCATTTCGTGAATGCTCTCAACAGCCTTGAGGGGAGCAAACCAACCTTTGCGAGTGCCTTCGTTGAACCGAATGCTCGAGACCGGCACGCCCTGATGCGCAGCAAAAAAGGCACGGGCGGCATCGGGAGTCATTGAAACCCAAAGAACGGTTCCGTCGGGTGCCAGGTAGGGGTTGGCGTTGGGGCCTCCGTCGGACGCGACCTGCGCCACCGCGAAGACGAACTGCGGCACGCCTCCATCAGCGACAGGGGCTGCCGCCTTGCTCAGCGCGTACGCTTTGAGCATCTGCAGATCGGTGAAGACCAACCAGACCGGCTCGCCATCAATCATCTCGACCGATGGCTGTTTCTGGCCAGCGGTCTTCTGAGTCATCAGCAGATGCCACTGAGGAAGCTTGAAGAGCGCAGTCCACAGCTTGTTGAGCGCCTGTCGATCTTGAGTGCCATCTTCGGGGTACGCCTTCTCGGCAAGGACGCGAAAGTCGGCGGGGCCCGAAGGACAGCCGAGCAACGCAACAGCGGTAAATAGGCAAAGAATGCGGTGGTTCATTGCTCCCGCGTACTCCAGGAACCACATCTGTTGCTCATGATTGTTGCGGCAGGTCTGAGGTCGCACAAACTGGTACGGTGAGGCGAACGGGATGACGAACACGAAACGAATCGCAGCAGGGCTTTTCTGCCTGGTGGGCTTGCTGATCGCCTGTGGTGGAGGAAACGGCCAGTCGATGAACTGCGGTCGGTACCTCGCGTGCGTCGCCAAGTTCACCGGCAGCAGCGCGTCGCTCGATTCAACCTACGGGCAAAGCGGCACCTGCTGGATGGACACCCGCGCTGCGGAGTCGTGCGACATCAAGTGCAAGATGTCGTTGGCGGCGTTTCCGAGCGACGCAGGCTGTTGAGCATCGAATGCGGACGCTGATGTTTGGGAGTTTGGCGATGCTCTTCGGGTGTGGCGTCAATCCGGTTGGGCAGTGCCAGCAAGCCGCGACCGCGTCCTGTCAGAAGCTGTTTGAGTGCTGGACGAGCGACGTCGATCGAATCCGGCTGATGCTGGGGCCAAGCGCGGAAGCCTGCGTCCAGGCGGCCCATGCGAGGTGCGAGTCGGAAGCGTTGCTGTGCGAGGCGCCGAAGACGTGGGACGCCGCGCAAGCGGACCACTGCATTCGAGCGATGGCGGCGATCTCTTGCGCCGCGCTGCGTGCAGGCGCGGCCGTTTCGAGCTGTTCGAACACCTGCAAATAATCGATTTGTCGTGTAGGAGCGACCACCCACTTCAACGTGGTGAGTTTCTTAAAGAGGGTACGCAATGAAAAAGCTGGTAACGGTGGTGTTCGCGGCAGGTCTTTTCGTGTCGTGTGGCCCGCCAAGTCCGCTCGCACAGTGCAAGGAGACTTCGACCCTGTCGTGCAAGCGCGTTTTCGAATGCTACGACTCGGCGTTTCGGTCGACTGGAGCGTTCATC
>JANOHG010000325.1:0-1220 GCA_031406375.1 Archangiaceae bacterium
TCTTTGATCAGCTCGGCTCGCACCAGCATCGAGCCGATCAGATTCCTTTGCTTGCGGTTGCTGGACTCGGCGCGGACGATGTTTCCGTCCTTGAAGGCGATCTGCACCTCCTGATCTTTTGACTTGAGGTGTAGCTGCCCAGTCTTCTGCTGCTGACCTATCAACTGAAGAATGTCGGCAATTCCGAAGTCCTTGAGCGTGCCTTTGAGCGCCACCTGTCAGCCCTGCCTTCGGTACAGCCCGCGCAACGAGAGCAGGTAGACGCCGACGAAGAGGAGACCCAGCGGCAACAGCCGAAGCACCAGCGGTACCGTTTCGTATGGCGCGCGCAGCACTCCGTTGCGTTGAAGGAAGAGCACAATCACCAGCAGGAACAGGAAGCCATAAATCGTCCCCCGGACCACGAGCCCCGAAAAGACATGACCCATGCCGCTGCAGGCGAGGCCGAGCGCGTAGCTGGTCCTTTCGATGCGGGTCTCGTAGCGCGACACCTCGAGCTGCTTTCGCACCTTCAAGGCCGTTGGGACGACGCCTTTTCGCGCGAAGACGTTGACGCACTGGGTGCACATCACGCTTCCCTTGCTCAGCTCGCGATCGCCGCGACGGCTGATCGGGGCACCGCACTTGTTGCAGGGCCGTGAGGCTTCCAGCGCGACGCTCAAAAAACCCAGGGCGAGCAGCACCAGCGCGCCGAGCGCGGGAAGGAACTGAGCGACAGCTTCGGGAAGGTCGCCCAGCAACGACCTCGACAGCTGAAGGCGAACCCGTTCTTCAGCTTCAGGAAGCGACGCCAGCGTGAGCAGCTCATCTTTGGAAAGCGGAAGGGTGAACAGAAAAGTGTTGGCGATGAACTTCTCGCCGACAAGCGCATCCTTCGGTTCGACGATCGCCGGATTGCGCGCGCGCGCTTCGGCCATCGCGGCGTTGGCGCGATCCACCTCGGCCGCCATCACGTCCTTGCCCAGCGTCGCAGCGCGGCGATGGTAGAGGCGGGCGAGGTTGTACAAGGGCTCGGCCCCCAAATTTTTCCTTCACGACCTTTAACAGCAGGCCTGTCATAATGAATACTGACATCTGTAAGTCCGATGCGTTCCCCTGCCCAGGCTTTTTTATTGCCCCCATTGGGTGTAGTAGTTAGCTGAGCGAAAGTTGAACTGAAAAATACCATTAGCATTGCAACAAGCGTTATTAATTGTTTCATATAAAAGTTTTTAGTAAAT
>JANOHG010000434.1:0-3369 GCA_031406375.1 Archangiaceae bacterium
CGTCTCGCTCGCCACGGAACACTCGGGCGGACGACGGGTTACCCGGGTGGTGCTGGAGATCGGCAAACTCTCGGGGATGCTGCCAGACTCTGTCCGGTTCTGCTTCGATCTGTGCGCCGAGGGAACCGTCGTCGAGAAATCGACCTTCCAGAATGACGTGTCGAACAGTGCCATCATCGCGCAACAAACGGACGCGCAGCGATTCGGTGAACCCAGTCTGAAGCGCGTGTTGGGTGGAATTCTCGAGCTTCGCGCGGTCATCCGGATGCATGCGGGAAAGAAAAGCCTCGAACGAAGGCGTTCCGTCGGCGGGCATTCCAACGATTGCTTTGAACTGGCTCGACCACACTTGCTCGCCGGTGGACGGTTGCCAACGGAAGCTGCCGACGCGCGCCAGTGCTTCTGCGGCTTGAAGCATCTGTGCGTCGCGCGTGCTCTGCCGTTCGCCACGGCGCAGCTCGGTGACATCATTGATCGTACCGAGGTACTTCGGAGCATCGGATTCGAACAACGCTGCATGTTGAGCGAGCACCGTTCGCTGACTGCCATCGGCACGGACAATCCGGAATTCAGTGGCTGCGACAGTGCCCTTTTCGACCAGTTGACTTTGGCCTGCCTTGACGCGTTCGCGATCGCTCGGATGCACCGCCTTGAAGAACTCTTCGATCAAATCTGAGTGGTTTGCCGGGTCAACCCCGAGGATCTGAAACATGTCTTCGGACCAGCGGGTGGTGTTTTGGGCCACGTCCCACAGCCAGCAGCCCACGCGTCCTTCTGTGTTGGCCGAGGTCGGGTCGGGCGAGCAAGTCATATCAATCGGCGTCGAGGTTTCTGGGTTGTCGCCGAGTTCGGCCTCGAGGGTGTGAATTTGCTGGCGAAGCAACGCCACCAGCTCGCGCTTGTCGAGGGTCACCAAAGCATCCTAGCGCTGTGGCGAAGTCGACACCGACGGTTTCTGAGGCTAATGCCAAACCTATGGCAGCCCGACTTCCCCTCTTTGCCACTACCTCACGCGGAACAGAGGAGTTGCTGGCAGCCGAGCTCGTTTGCCTGGGCGCCGCCAAGGTGAAGCAAGATCGCGGCGGCGTACGCTTTCACGCCAATCTGCGCGAGGCGCTGCGAATCGTCCTTCATTCACGGCTGGCGATGCGGATCCTCTACCCACTGCTCGAGGCCGAAGCCCACGGCGCAGAAGGGCTTTACGATGCGGTGAAGTCGGTGCGGTGGGAAGAGCATTTCACGTTGCGCTCGACGTTCGCCGTCGAAGCCACGCTCAAGGATTCCGAGCACAACCATTCGGGCTTCGTCGCGCTGAAGGCGAAAGACGCGATTGTCGATCGCCTGCGCGAGAAGATCGGCGGCCGGCCTGACGTTGACACCGGCAATCCGGACTTGAAAATCGTCGTCCACCTCGCGAAGACGAAGCTCTCTCTTTCGTTGGATCTGTGTGGTGAGCCGCTGAACCGGCGCGGCTACCGAGTCGAACAGACGGCGGCGCCCCTCAAAGAGACGCTGGCGGCTGCGATGCTTCGCGCTGCGAAGTACGAAGGTGAAGAGCCGTTCATCGATCCGATGTGTGGCTCGGGTACGCTCGTCATCGAAGCGGCGTTGATTGCGATGCGTCGGGCTCCGGGAATTCACCGCAACTTCGGCGTCGAGCGGTGGCCGCAGATGAAAGCGGAAGCCTCGGCGATTCTAGTTGAGCTCAAGGCCGAAGCGAAGGCAGCCGAACGGGTACCGCCCTTCGCGATCATCGCGCGGGATCGCGAGGAAGAAGCGGTCGAGGCAACGAAAAAGAACGTCAAGGCTGCGCGCCTGGGCCATTCGGTGCTGATTGAGCAGGGCGACGCGATGTTCTTTCCACCACCCGAATCCGCGCCGGGGCTCTTGCTGTCGAACCCTCCCTATGGCGAGTGGCTGACTGCAGGTGGGCAGAAGGGAATGAAGAGCTTCTACTACAAGCTTGGAGAATCGCTGGGGGGCTGGGGCTGGCGAATGGCGTTCCTGTGCGGAAATCCGGCCTTCGAGAGCGCGTTTCACCATCGGCCTTCCGAAGTACGTGAGATGTGGAACGGCCCGATCGAATGTCGCCTTATGATTTACCCTCCGCAAGCTCCTGACCTGCAAGCTTGAATCCTCGGTACCGCCATCCGTAGTCTGTCACTCGAATGACCAAGGACTTCCACCGCGATGACGTCGCCAACCGCGTGACTTCCTCGGGCGTCGATCCTCTGGTTGGGCAGGTTCTCGATGGGCGTTTCAAGATTGTCGAGTCGATTGGCGTCGGAGGAATGGGGAAAGTGTATCGCGCAGTGCAGCGCCCGTTGAACCGGGCGGTCGCGCTCAAGGTGCTCGACTACAACTACGGAGCTGGGAAGGACGAGGCGTTTCGTCAGCGCTTCCTCGTCGAGGCGGCGATGACTGCCAAGCTCTCGCACCCCAACACCATCACCGTCATCGACTACGGCTGCTCACCCACCGGAATCTTCTACATCGCGATGGAATATCTGGACGGGCGCACGCTCGACCAGGTGGTCATCGAAGACGGGCCGATCGAATGGCGTCGGGTGGTGCACATCGGCCAACAGGTGTGTCGTTCGTTGCGCGAAGCCCACAACCTTGGAGTGGTGCACCGCGATCTGAAGCCCGCCAACGTGATGTTGCTTCACGCGGACGACGACACCGACCAGGTGAAGGTCCTCGATTTCGGCTTGGTGAAGAGCTTCGTCGTCGGGCAGGAACTCGAAGGGCGCGCGATTACCCAACATGGAATGCTGATGGGCAGCCCTCCGTACATGGCACCCGAGCAAGGAGAGCTCAACCACGCCGACCCGCGCAGCGACATCTACTCGCTCGGCACGGTGCTCTACGAAGCGCTAACCGGAGCGCCACCGTTTACTGGCCGAAGCGCGATGGAAGTCATTCTCAAGCACGTCCACCAGCCTGTGCCGCCGATGCGAGTGACAGGAGCGCCAGTTCCTCGTGAGATGGAGATCCTGGTGGGGCGCTGCCTCGCCAAATCTCCGATGGATCGCTTCCAGTCGATGGATGAGGTGATCCAGGCGCTGCAAGAGTTGTCCGCCCCTCACGGGATCGCGACTCCGACCGATGGCATTCCGGTGCAGCTGCCGCCCGAACGCGGTAATCGCTTCATGCCACTCGTCTTGTTCGTGGTTGCAGTGACGCTGGGGGCCACGGTGGCGACCATTGTCATTCGATCAGCGCGGCCAGAGGCCACCAGTTCGGTGTCTTCGCCGGCCGAGGCCATCGTGCCGCCCATGCCGAGCTCCGACGCTGAGAAGAGACGAGCGGTCAGAGCCGAAGCCGCACGGGTCGAGCAAGCTGAGGCCGAGCAAGCTGAGGCCGAGC
>JANOHG010000468.1:0-5615 GCA_031406375.1 Archangiaceae bacterium
CATTCCAGCGTCTGGAAGCGTTTGTCCCCACACCCGATCTGCCGGTTGGCTGACAGTGAAGCCACTGCTGAACGGTGACGCAAACCGCAACACCCGCTGGTTGAAAGTGTCAGCGACGAAGAGGTTGCCTGCACTGTCAACCGCGAGGCCCTTTGGGGCCGAGAGTGTTTGAGCGGTGACCCCACCGTCGCCCAAGGTGTAGACTGGGTTGTTCCTTACGCTGCTCGAGAAGTCTGGCTGTCCGAGCACGATCGTGGCGGGCGCGCCGTTGGCGAAGACGCGCGCATCCGCCCACCCGAGAACGCGGTTGTTTCCTTCATCAGCGATGTACACGCGCGCAATGGGGCCGCTGGTGTCGATGACGACACGCGTTGGCGTTGTCAAACCGCGGGCATCTACCCGATTCTTCGCGTTCTTGAACATGTCAGGCTGACCGACCACCGCGTCAGCCCTGGTGTCACCCGACACTGGCGAGTCGTAGCGGACAATGCGATTATTGCCCGTGTCCGTGACGACCAAGCTGCCGTTGCCGTCGACCGCCGCGTAGCCGGGAGCAAACAGACCGAGATCCGTGACGAATCCTTCGTAGTTGGCTGCCGCAGATACGAAGTTGGGTTGTCCAAACACCTTGTCGGCGGTGAAATCGGGGGGAGTCGAGGCGAACGGAGCATTGAACAGCAGCACCCGGTTATTGTTGAGGTCGACGACAAACAGGTTGCCTGCGGCATCGACGGCGATTCCGCGCGGAACATTGAAGCCCAATGCGCTGGCGGCACCGCCTCCGTTGTTGCGAGTGACGTCGAACTCGCCGACCTGGCCGATGATGTGGTCTGCACGAGCGCCATTGGCGAACGATGTGGCGTTGTTCCATACGAGCACGCGGTGATTGTCCCTATCGCACAGAAACAGGTGGCCGGCTGAATCGAGTGCGAGTCCTTCTGGCGCGTTCAAGCCACGCGCATTGGGCGAGTTGATGTCCTTGAGGGCACCATTTCGCTGGCCGAGGAAAACATCCGCAGTCGTGTCGACGGGTGCGCGCGCAGCCTGGCGGATTCGAGCAAACAGCTCGGCGGGCGAGCCAAACTGTTCGACACCGCACGCAGCGACGATGAGTACCAACCCAACCACAGAACAGGCTTTGAATGTTTTAGAGTTTGAGATCATGAATGGTTTTTCAGGGTTTCGATTGAACGACGGTTCAAAGCTGGTTCAACCGCACGGTGATTGAGGTCACCTCGGGCTTGTCGATCTGCGCGAGGGTGCTGGTAGTGAAGATCATCGCGTCGCCTTCCCATGCATTGACGCTGACGCCGATCTGATGTCCGGCCTTGGCCCTGGGTCAAGGACAATGCTCAGCGGCAACGCAAACATCAAACTTGCTGTTCGAGGAGATCGCCCCATTTATTTTCTCCATAGTGACCGTTACCCCAACCCAACTGCCAATCGATCGGAAGCAGAAGCCTCAACTGCATTGCGCTTCCGCCGGCCTACGCCGCGGCCTTCGGGCGTCACGTCCAAATCGATCACTGAACCGTTGAGGATAATGACTGATGAGGCCATCTGTCGATGGGGTGCACACAGTTACAGTTGCACGCCAACACACATTGACATGATTGGCAGGCGAAGGTGCGTCAGAGTGGCACGTCTAGGGTTTGTCAAAGATTGCGGCGCACCAGCTTAGGTCGCTGAACAGCGCCGCGCCCTTTGCGATCAGGGAGGTGTCAGCTTCGCCCACCTAAGCGATGGCTTGGCTGCCGTGCCGTTGGCGTCGTAGTACCCGAGCATTTGCACCTTGAAGTAGGCCCCCCCACCCGTCTGGACGACGTAAAGCAGACCGTCTTTGGGGATGAGCTTGTGCTTTCCGAGGTCATAGACGTACCAACCGCCTTCGAAGACAGTGAACACCGAGTCGATGGTGTCCGGCAGGTAGCCGTCTTTCGGGGCGACGCTCAGATCAGCCCACCGCACGTCCTTCAGACCCAACACCCTGACCTTTCCTGGGCCGTTGCCACCGCCATTGGTGCTGATCTTGAAGCGCTGAAAGCTCAGATCCCAGTCTTGGGTTTCGAGCGCCTGCCCTGCTTCAAGTTCCTGGCCCGAGTCGATGTCGAAATAGACGTACGATGTCTTGTTCGTCGCATCGACCACGCTCAGCGTCGAGCCATCGGGCTGCACCTGGTGGACGATGTGACCGACGCCGGGCAGCGCGCCGTCCAACGGAAAATCGTCACGCAGATCCGGTGCGCAGGCAGACAGTGCAAACAGCAACAAAGCGGGTCTCATCAGTAGCGAACCTCGATTCCCCCAAGGACACCGCGCGGCGGCCTGGGCAAGTAGACGGCGTCACCTGCGTTGAGCAGGTTGAAGCCGTTGACATAGAGGCGCAACCAATCGCGAAACGTCCACGACAGCTGCGCTTCGAGGTCGACGTACGCGCGCACCCACTTCGTCTCTTCGACGCCGTTTGCGTCCTCGTCAACATAGAAAGGCCGCGGCCCGACCAGTGACGTGCGCAGCAGAAACTCGAGGCCAATCGACGAATACCGTGCCGACAGCGAGGCGTTGGCTTTGTGAGCTGCCCGCCCTTCCAGCGGCCGTTGTTTCACGTTGTCGCGCGCGTCGAGGTACGTGTAGCCCACATCGAGGTAGGTACCTCGAGACAGCCGCGCGCGCCCCGAGGCTTCGAGCCCCTGGGTGTACGCGCTGGCGATGTTGCCATACCGGAAGCGGGTGGGGTTGTCCGGGTTGGGCACGTCGTTGGTGTTGATCGAAATCAGGTTCGCGATGTCGGTGTGGAACACGCTCGCAGAAACGAGCCACCCCTGACGCGGCGGGCGCCAATCAATCGACAGGTTGACGCTCGAAGACGTCTCGGGACGGAGGTTCGGGTTTCCCTCGACGACGTAACCAACTGCCGCGTTGTCGAAGAGCAAGTACAGCTCGGAAAAGCTCGGCGCGCGAAAACCGAGGCCCCAAGAGGCACGCAGGGTCCACGCGTCGCTCGGGTCGACCTTGACCGCCAGGCGCGGGCTGGGCGCCACTCCGAATTGGGTGTCGACGTCGACCCGAACGCCAGCAGCGATCTTCACCTTGGGAAGCGAATCCGCGAATTCCCACTCATCCTGCAGCAGTGCTGCGTACCGCTGATGCTGTGCGTTGCCGGTAGACAACCGCGGCGAGCTGAGCAGCTCTGAGAGGAGCTCGAGCCCGACCGTGAGCGTGTGTTTCCCCACCCGTTGATCGAGCTGCGCTCCCGCTTCCCAGAGTCGATTCACGTTCTGGGTGTACTGATCGTAGTCGCGGGCTCCGCGCTGATCCTGCAGCAGTTGATCGCGAAACAAACTCTGCCGGCCTCGTACCGTCACTGCCGTTCCTTCGATTGGATTGAGGGCGACCTTCAGCGAGGTGTCGAACTGCTCCTGGCGGCCGCGGCGATCAAAGGTCGCTGCAGTAGGAGAAACATCGACCGCGTTTTCGTCGCGGCGCAGGTAGCCTATCTTTCCGACAAGCTTTATCCCTTCCGTCGGGGTGACGATCACCGTCGCATCGCCGTCGAAGCGTCTGAAGCCAGGGCCACTGGTGGCTGGGTCCGTAGGCTCGAGATCGTACGGCAGCGCCTGCCGATACCCACCGCCCAGGCGCAGCTCGAACGGCCCGCGCTTCATTCCTGCGTGAGCACGAAAATCGTAGTCCTCTCGAGTGCCAACCGAGGCGCGCAGGCTTGCTTCCCAAGGGTTCATCACCTTTCGGGTGATCAGGTTGATCACTCCACCGATCGCGTCTGAGCCGTACAGCGCAGCTGCCGGACCCTTGACGATCTCTATCCGTTCGACGTCGCGCAGCGAATAGCGACCCAGATCGATCGTATTTCCAATTCGCCCCGACACCCGTTCGCCGTCGATCAAGATGAGCACGTATTCGGGATCGAGCCCCTGCAACCGAATGCCAACGCCACGAAATGAATAGACGAGCTCGACGCCCTGATGCTGTTGAAGCAGCGCCGCCAGATCGCGTGCACCCGTTGCGTCGATCTGCGCGCGGGTAATCACTTCGGTGGGCGTGACCGCATCTTCAAGTCGGCGCTCGGTGCGACTGCCGGTAACGACGGTCTGCGATCGCGCTTCGGCAGGCTCAACCTGCCCAAGTGCCAGCAACGCGATCAGAGAAAAGCTCACCCACTGTGTCTGCCACAGGCACGACCCGGCTCACCGCCGACGTGACAGACCAATGACAAGCAACCCCAACAGCCCGAGCGCAAAGGTCGTCGGCATGGCGCTGCAACCCAGGCCAGACAGGCCCGGAGTGCCCGCGCTTTTGGCGATCACCCTGCGTCGCAGCTGCGCCAGCTCGTCGCAGGGAACCGGCGGGAGCCCCTTCGGGTACGTTTGGCAGAAGCCTTGTGACAGCCCGAGATCGATGATGCGCTTTCGGGTCTCACCCGGCGCGGCTTCGGCTTCCATCGTCGCCCCGGGGTTCTCGACGTGATCGAACCCGACCGAGTGGCCGATTTCGTGAGTCAGCGTGTTCTGAATGTCGGTCGCGACACACGTCACCGCATCCAGGCCCGCAGGGCACGGTGGCGACGATACGGCGGTGAACAGGAACTGCCTGCTGTCAGCGTGCGGCGCGGCGTTGAACTCGATGTCGGAGTCGTAGATTGCTCCGGTTTTCCTGCTGTAGGTGGTGGTGGTGAGCGCGATGGTCGAATCCGAATGGTCCCAGCAGTTGTAGCGATTGGCACAAGACCCATCGGCCAGACACCCGTCGTTGACGGACACCACGACTCGACAAGACAGCTCGCGAAAGACGATCGCGTTGCTCGACTCAGTTCCTCGACCCACCGCGACGTTGGATGCACGCTCGCCGCGAACGAATCGAAAGTCGCTGCAGGTGTCTGAGACCGCCTGCCAGCTGGCGAACGAAGCGTCGATGGCGGCGAACTCGGACTCACCGGGCGTGCGCGAGCTTCCCGCTGCGTCCACCACGTAGATGAGCTGGCGCTTGTTCCAGGTCAGGCACAGCTGGCCCAGATCTTCGCGTCCGGGAACCTGGGTACGAATGAACGGTTGTGCCCACGCGCAGGTAGAGCCGACCAGCGCCAGCAGCAAGCCGGCTCTCATCGCGAGCGTCTGATCCTGTGCGCCCGCAAGGAGGCGAACAACACCAGCCCGGCCCAGGCAGCACCGCCTTCTGCAGCACAACCGCACTGCTTCACCGTGCCCAGGCTTCCACTGAACGGCTTGATGAAGCAGTTCTTCGATGGCTCGCCCTTGGGGTAGACGTCACAGACGAACTGTGTACTTCCGGGATCGAGCGCACGCTTGCCGAGCTCGCCTGGAGTCGCGCTCGCGTACATCGTCGAGGTCTGCTGGCAGCTGTGGGCGAGGCCAAGCGAATGGCCAAACTCGTGGGTCATCACGTTCTGAACATCTGTCGCCACGCAGCCTTGGTGCGCATTCGACTTGATGCAGGGAGGCGCGTTAACGGTGGTGAAGACAAAGTTGGGCGTGTTCAACTCGACATCGGCGTCGAGGATCCGACCGGTCATTGGGTCGAAGTTGGTGGTGGTGATCGCGAGCGCTCCGACGCTGTGTTGCCAGCAGTCGTGCTTGTTG
>JANOHG010000475.1:0-3075 GCA_031406375.1 Archangiaceae bacterium
AATGCAACTGTTGAATGTGTCGTTGTCCATGTCGACACAGTGGGTGCTGCTCATAACTCCGCCGGTGCCGCTGTCGGAAGATCCGTTTGCGCCACCCGTTCCCGCGCCAGAACCACCAACGGTGGTGACACCGCCTCCACACCCTACGAAAAACACCAAAGCCGCGATCATCAGTTGTCGGATCATTGTGAACACCATTTTGGAGAACGACATGGTACGCATTTGGCCACACACGCTCGACTTCAGCAAGGCGCAGGGGGCAAATTTCTGTGCAAATTCAATGCGTTACAACAGACCCGGCCAGCATTTGTGTCGTACGACAGGTGGAAGTGTCGCACCCCGGACTCAAGAGGTTTTGAATGTTTGTGCCCACCGTTTCCTTCGAAGTGTAAAGGCACAAAACACCCGCGCCGTTGAGAGGGGAAGGTGTTTACCTGCGCCTCGTTGACCATGCGACTGACCATTCTTTCCCGAAGTGCCACCATTCCGTCGACGCGCCGAATCGCCGATGCGGCGCGTGCGAAGGGGCACAACGTTCGGGTTCTCAACCCCATCAAGGTCGAGCTTCACCTGGATGGTCGAACGGCGAGCATTTTCTACAAGCGGAAGCGGCTAAAGCCACCCGATGTGGTGATTCCGCGAATCGCTGGCAGCGTTTCGAGTTATGGGTTGGCCGTCGTCGAGCAGTACGCGATGCGCGGAGCCCTGTTGATGAACAGCGCCCGGGCAATCGGCCAATCACGCAACCCAATGCGTTGCCTGCAACTGCTTTCGGCTGCCGGAGTCGACATTCCAGCCACCGTGATGGCGCGCGAGGCAGCGGACCTCAAGGCGATGGTCGACCTTGTCGGAGGAGTTCCGGTGTTGGTGAAGCTGCTTCAGGGTCACGAGCGGCGGGGCGTGATGGTGTGTGAAACACTGCAATCGCTGCAGGCCGCGCTTGAAGCCGTGCTTGGGCTTGGTCACAACCTCGTCGTGCAACAGTACGTGAAGACGCGTGGATCCGACGTACGGGTCTTTGTCGTCGGCGGTCAGGCTTTGTGTGCCGTCCGTCGACACCCGAGGACGGGGCGACTTCGCAGATCGCTCACCAAGGGAGCCCGGCTCGAGAAGATGGAACTGACGCCCAGCAATCGGGCAGCGGCGGAAGCATCGGCCCAGCTGTGTGGCCTAGAAATCTGCGCCATCGACATGCTCGATGTGAAGGGAGGCCCGAAAGTGTTTGAAATCAACAGTTCGCCAATGATTACCGAGATGGAAACGGCAACCGGAGTCGACCTGGCGGGGGCCATCATCGCGCGAGCTGAACAACTGTTCGCGCGCCAACGCTTGCGCGCGGTCAACGATTGAGACAAGGAAGCCTTCACATGAAAGCATTCGTTGCTGTTTGGTCCGCGCTGGTTGCATCTGCTTGCTTTGCGCAAGCTCCCGACGTCGCGGGGTTGTACGACGTGACCTCTGAAGGCACCTCGCAAAAGGTGAAGGTGGGGGAGAAAGGGAAGCTGGTGATTGTCTTTCGCACCAAGGCTGGATCCCACATCTCGAGCGATGCGCCGCTGAAGATTGAGCTGTCAGCAAAGGATGCCAAGCTTGAGAAGGAAAAGCTGACGCTCGCCGACAGCGTGACGAAGAAAGAAGCGGGCAAGGAGTACGTCGATCCCAAATTCGAAGTGCCGTTCGTCGTCGCGGCGGCGGGCAAGGCTTCGCTCGATGCGAAGATGACGTTCTTCATCTGCACCGACAAAGTGTGCGCGCGTCAGCAGAAGACCCTTTCAGTTCCGGTCGAAGCAAACTGATGCCGCCCCCAGGACGAGGTGGTGGTTTCAAGAAGGGTGGTTTCAAGAAAGGCGCGGGCGCCCAGCGCAAGAGCTTTGATCGTGGCGCGCCCACCGAACGCAAGAGCTACCCAGCGGGTTTCAAGAAGAGCTATGCCGTACCCGGCGAGCGCAAGAGCTACGGGGGCGGATTCAAGAAGAGCTATTCAGAAGGGTCAGAACGAAAAAGCTTCGCGCCCGGTGGTTTCAAGAAAACGTACGGCGATGCTGCCGAGCGCAAGACCGGGCCAGCGGGTGGCTTCAAGAAAAGCTACGAGGGGGGTGAACGGAAGAGCTTCGCGCCCGGTGGCTTCAAGAAGAGCTACGACCGCCCAGTCGGTGGGTTCAAGAAGAGCTACGGCGAAAGCGCAGAGCGAGCAGGTGGGTTCAAAAAGAGCTACGGCGAAAGTGCAGAGCGAGCAGGTGGGTTCAAGAAGAGCTACGGCGAAAGTGCAGAGCGCGCAGGTGGGTTCAAGAAGAGCTTTGCGCGCAGCGCACCGGCCGACCGCGCTGCGCCAGGCGCATTCAAGAAGACCTACGAGCGACCTGAAGGCGGCAAAAAGAACTTCGAACGCGGCGGTTTCAAGAAGAGCTTCGATCGCGGAGCGCCAGGCGGAGATCGGCCTGCGTTTGCGAAGAAGGGTTTTGATCACCCTGCGCCGGGTGAAGAACGAATCAAGCGCTACGCTGGCAGGCCCGACGCGCCTTTGTCGCCGCGGGTTCCGGCAGCGGCCGCAGCTGCTGCAATTCCCGCCAACGATGGTCGGTGGGTCTGGGGCATCAATCCTGTTCTCGAGGCACTGCGCGCGCATCCTGAACAGGTCGAGCGAATTTACATCGTTGATGGGTTGCTGAGTTCATCGGCAGCCGCCGAAATCCTGTCGCGCTCGCGCGATGCGAACCTGAAGGTAGACAACCTCGAGCGCGATCGCCTCACGTCGATGATCGGTGGTGGCGTTCATCAGGGTGTCGTCGCCGAGGTTCGCGAGTACCAGTACAAAGAACTCGAAGACCTGCTCGACCTCGCCGAAGAGTCTGGTCGCCCGGCGTTGATTGTCGTCCTCGATGGCATCCAGGATCCCCACAACCTCGGAGCAATCATCCGCTCGGCCCACAGCTTCGGCGCCCATGGCGTCGTCGTTGCGAAAGATCGCGCCGCTGGCGTGACCGGAATGGTTGCCAAGTCGTCAGCAGGAGCAATCGAACACTGCCCGGTGGCTCGCGTCACCAACATCGGTCGCGCGCTCGAGCAGTTGAAGGA
>JANOHG010000525.1:0-2930 GCA_031406375.1 Archangiaceae bacterium
CGCCACGGCACCGTGCTGGCGCAATAGGAACTACGGGCAGCCGATCGGCTTTTCGTCAGTCGTGCTCAACCCCAAAGGGCTTGCGCTGGTGCACACCGACAAGTTCTTCATGCCGAACAATACGCGGGTCGACTACGTGTGGGGACAGCTCGAACGGGCATTTGTCATCACCAGCACCTGCACGCCGGTCAATGAGCACGAGACCCGCGTCTTCACGCTCATCAGCTACAAGCTGGGCGGCCTGAACCTCGCGGCGCGCGCGTTGCTCCCTTGGTACACCCGAAAGGTCATCGAGCAGGACGTCGACATCATGGAGATCCAGGGGCGTGGCCTGCGGCACTACGGCACGACCGAGTTCTCGTCGACGCAGGCCGATACGCTGCATGTGCACATCGAGGCGCTGCGCGATTGGGCGAGCTCGGGCGGAAACAGCGAGCGCCCCGCACCCCGGGTTGATGCGATGGAGTTCTGGATCTGATGAAGTTTCTGCACCGGGGAAACGGGTGGGCCCTCAGGCGCGCCACGCCGGAAGACAACGCGAGGTTGTGCGAGCTGGTGCGGACCATTCACATGAAGGGGAAGCTCGACGTCACGCAAGAGCGCGACCCGGACTTCTTCGCGCTTGGGCGAATGCATTTGGGGCCCGTCGAGACCTGGGCGTTCATCGACGAGGTCGACAGCATCGAAGGGTGCGTCACGCTCTGCCTGCGCGAGGCGCAGTTGGGCGGCGAGCGCGCAACGACAGGGTACTTCTGCGATTTGCGGCTCACGCCCAAGCTGCGCGGCCGCGGCGTCATCGATGAAGCTGCGGGCGCAATCATGGCGTACGCGAAGTCGAAGTACGGGGCCGACCTCTTCTACGACGTCATCTTCGATACCAACGCCGTCGCGCGAAAGGCGCTCGTCGTACGCACCGAGAAGCGGCGAAGGGTCCCCATTCAAGCCCCGATGACACCGTTTCAGATGACGTCGGTGCAGTTCACCACCGAGAAGCCTGGTCCGCAGCGCGCAGTCACCTTTGCGTGCGACAACGATTTCGGCGAGCTCGTCGCTTTCTTGCAACGCGATCACGCCCGCAGGTCGCTGGGCTATTTGATCGACGAGGCGCTTCTGCGTGACCGATTCCGCACCTGGCCGGGGTTCTCGATCGCGAGCTTTTTGGTGACGCGCGATGGAAGTGGAAGAATCGCCGGCTGTCTCGCGCCTTGGGACACCCGCGAGTTCAAGCGGACCCGTGTGCTGGGATACCATGCCGAGATGCGAGTGGTCCGCGCCGCCTTCGATTTGACCGCCAAGCTCCGGCGCTTTCGCACCCTGCCTCGCCCCGGCGAATGCTTCGACTTCTCGTTTCTGACCCACGTCGCCGTGAAGGACGACGACCCGGCTATCCTGCGGGACCTCGTTCGCGCTGCGTACCGCAACCTGTACTCGATGCGGCAGCACTTTCTGAGCGTGATGGTTCCGTGCGGCTCTCGTCTCGCGTCGGCATTTTCCGAGTTCACCTTGAATCGCACCAAGATGACCCTGTATGCGGTTTACGAGTCCGACAGTCGCTGGGTGGGCAAGGACCTTACGACGCTTCATCCTGGCTTCGAGATGGCGCTCTCGTGAGTTTTTCGAGGCGCGAATAAAAGTGGCGAGGGGTGTGCACAGTTCCCGCGCCCACATCCGGCTGTTAAGGAGTCCGCCTCGACATGCGTCCGATCCGCCTCGCTCTGTGTCTGTTCGCCCTCGCCGTCGTCACCGCGTGTCCGCCGAAAATCGTTGACGGAAAGAGCGATCGCCCTCGGGTGGAGGTCAAGGCCGATGCGAGAGCGGATCAGGCGCTGGCCGATGCGGTGAAGGCGACCACTGGCCAACCGAAAAAGGCGACCATCGAAGCCTTGCTCGCGGTGCGCAAGACCTACCCTGAGACCACCGCCGGCCAGGACGCGCTCTACCAAGCCGGCGTGCTGTCGTTCGAAGAGGGCGACTTCGTCACCGCGCGCAGGGCACTCAATGAGCTGCTGTTCGAGAACCCGCTGCACGCCCAGGCCAACGATGCGCGACTCAAGGCCGGTTTGGCTGCGCTCGAGCTCAAGGCGTACCGCGACGCGTTTCAGACGCTCTCGTCGCTGATCGACAAGCTCGAAGGTGCTGACAAGCAGCGCGCGCAAGAAGCGCTGGTCAAGGCAGCAGCGGGCGAACAGGCGTACAGCAATGCGCTGAAGGTTGCGATGAAGGCGATCGACAACGCAGCCAGTGATGATGAACGGGTGAAGGCGCTGCTCCTTCTCGAAGAGGTCGTCGAGACCCGGGCGACGTTTCTCTCGATCGCCGAGGTGTGGAACGACTTGCCGCACAGCCACCCTGCGTGGCCAATGCTGACGTTCAAGCTCGGGCGCATCTACTACCACCTGCGCGACTGGACGCGGCTCGACGAGACGCTGAAGGATTTGATCAAAGACGCTCCGACGAGCCCGTTCACGCCGGAAGCCAAAGAGATGCTCGCTCGAATCGCCCGCCGCTCGGACGTGAAGCCGAAGGTGATTGGCGTCGTGGTTCCGCTGACTGGGAAATACAAGGGGCTGGGCGACGCGGTGATGCGAGGGGTAAACCTCGCGCTCAAAGGCAGCGACATCGAGGTGGTGGTAAAGGACAGCCAGGGCGACGTGAACCTCGCTGGGAAGATGGTCGAAGAGCTCGCCTTCGACGAAGGAGCGATCGCGATCATCGGCCCGCTGCTCGCCGACGACAGCCGCCGCGCAGCCCTGGTCGCCGAAGAGCTGCAGATTCCGATTGTGACCCTCACCCGACTCGAGGGCATCACCCGCATTGGTCCCTATGTCTTTCGCAACATGGTCACCAACACGCAGCAAGCCGAAGCGCTGGCCGACTACGCGATGGGCACGCTCGGCTACAAATCCTTCGCGGTTCTCTACCCAAACATT
>JANOHG010000544.1:0-2800 GCA_031406375.1 Archangiaceae bacterium
CGAACATCAGCCGTTGGGTGCGCTCACCCTCGTCTTGCACCCGGCACGCGTCCAGCGACCCGTCGAACACCAGCACCAGGGTGCGCCTTCGCCGAACAGCCACCGACTCATCGCGGGCGTAATACAGCAGCTCGCCTTCGACGAAGCGGATGTCGAACTGGTCGGGGCGTTCGGCAGTCGGATCTGCCGGGTCATCCATGTAGATGAGCTCACTGGTGACCAAATTCTCGAGGCTGCCGACGGTCGAAATGCTCGAGAAGCCACCCAGGGGAAAAGCAGACTCTTCTTCCAGCTGGGTCGCGGTGTCGCCTTCGGAGTGCGAGGTCTTCATCCGAACCGGCAATCGGTTTTCAACCTGTTGAGCGGCCTCTGCCAACTGCGCGAGCGTCACCCGCGAGCCGAGGCCCTTGAGCGCCGCGACGTTCTCGAGCAGGAAAACTTCGGCATCGGTGAGGAGCTCTTTGCTGCGGCGCGCCGCTCGGGCCATTGCTTCGAAGCCCTGGTTCATCAGCTCAACCGTCGCCGGGTCTTCCTGCAGCACGACGCGGCCATTCGCAATCACCTCGTCGGAAGCACGGCCCGCCATTCGGCGAACGACGGCCTGGCTGACTCCCGGGCCGTTGAGTGCTTTCGCTTCGCCGGTGCGCTCGAGCCGCGACACCAGTTGGCTGACGAGCAACCCGACCGCCGTGGCTTTGAGGTCTTTGGGCGCTGCGGCGACCGCTTCGGTGATCGCCGTCCATCGACGGTCTGCGACGAGGCGAGCCAACACATGGTCTTCGTAGCCGCGCATTGCGTCTTTCAACGGGCCAGGCACGCTGCCGTTAGGCAAAGGTTCGAGGCGATCTCCGTTCATCAGCAAAGACAAGTCGATCGCCAGAGTCAGCGATGGCAGTGACGGCTTCTCACCGAGCGCTGCGAGCAGCGCGCTAAGCGCGACGTCAAAGCGATCTCCTTTCAGCGCCAACGGCCGGGCGACCGTGCACGAGGCGGCGAGCAGCGCTTCGGCTTCCGCGCTGGTCAGCCGAGGCATCAGGAAGAAAGGCCAAGCAACCGAGGCACTTTTTCCTCGAGGAGGTCGATTTCCTCTCGGGTCTCGCCCAGGTACGAAAGCAGCTGAAGGTCTTCGCGTTCGACCGCGCCGCCGTGGACGATCCACGCGCGGGTGCGCAGCAGGCGGTAAAGCTTGATCAGCTTGCGGTCGCTGACGAACACCTCGTCTTCGCGAACCAGGGTGCGAACGACGCGGCGGAACTCGCGCATCACTTCGTCGCGAAAGAAGAGGTCGCGATCGCGCGGCTCCTTCTTCGACATCTGCAGCGTGAGGTACCGGTGCGCCTTCATGAAGTCTTCGAGGCTGCACAGCCCTTCGGCCCACGGTTTTCGATTCAGGTCGCGCGCGGTTTGGCCATCGAGACCCGCGTCGATCAGCTCGACGAAGTGGGTCTCTTGAACAGGCCGGCAGGCGGCCTTCAGCACGAAGCGATCTTTGAGCGCACCGAGCTCTGCGTGCTCGGGAACTTCGTTGGTGGCGGCGAACAACACCTTGAGCTTCACCGCAACGGGGACGCCGTCCTGGTAGAACTTTCGCTCGTTGATGACCGTCAACAGCGCATTGAGGATCGCGCTCGAGGCTTTGAAGACTTCGTCGAGGAACACCATTCGCGCGGTGGGAAGTTTGCCGCGCTCGCGGCGAATGTAGCGACCCGCGCGCAATTCATTGATGTCGATTGGGCCGAGGATTTCCGAGGGCTCGGTGAAGCGGGTGAGCAGGTATTCAAAGTAGTCACCCGGCTCGAGAGTGATTGCGTCGCGGAACTTGAGCACCAGGTCGCTCTTCGCGGTGCCGGGTGGCCCGACGAGCAGCAGTGGTTCTTGCGCCACTGCCGCCACCGTCATCAGGTCAATCAGCCGCTGCTTCTCGATGAAGTGACGGCCAAGACCCAAACGAAACCGGTTGATCTTGTCCCTCAGCGACTGCGATTCCGCCTGGAGCTGTTCGTAAGAAAGCTCTGGAACGAAATCGATTGAGTCCTTGCCGAGGGATTTGCTCACGGGATGCTTCGCTTACGGCCAGGTTGCGTTGCTGGCTTCGGAAGTGAGCACGTAGCAAGCGCCGTTGGCGATCGGCGCGTCGACGGTCTCGGCGAAATCCCACTCGACCAACTTCGCGTTGCTCAGCTGGGCGACAAACGTGCCTGCACCCGCATCCCTGGGTGCGCTGGTGACTTCAAACGTTCCCGCCTGCGCGAAGTACTTCGTTGCGCACGTGTCGATGTCCGAGGGATCCACGCAGCCGCGACCCATTCGGACACAGAACTTGCACGCGCCGTAGGTGTCGGCCGTGGTGATTGTGTAGGACGCAGGGACGACGGTTGGCGACTCACCAAAGTAGTAAACTTCCTGGCCCAGGAGGTTGGTCAGGGTGCCGCTCGCGGCTTCTGCCTTTTCCATGTAGTTCACGTCAAAGTTCGAACCGACATAGTAGCCGGCAACTTCAGCCACTTCGTTCCAGGTCGCGAGGGTGGTGCAGCCTCCGTCACCGGTTCCCGTGCTGCCGCCCGTTCCCGTGCCGCCGCCAGTTCCCGTGCCGCCGCCTTTCCCGCCGTCGGCCGTAGTTCCACCCGAGCCGCCACCTTTACCGGCGTTGGGAGTACCGCCGCCACCACCGCAGCCAAGGGCAAGCGAGACCAAGAAGCCAAGTGCAACAAGCGGAAGAAGAGTGCGCATCGTTTTCGTCACGTAGAACCTCACTAAGGGGGACGACGCCATAGCCGACCACGCGGCCAGCGCCAATTCA
>JANOHG010000595.1:0-6763 GCA_031406375.1 Archangiaceae bacterium
CATTCATTGCCACTTCAGCCACGATCACACCTTAGCCTCGTTGGCCCGTCATTCGACCGCCAAGCTGGTTCGTTCGGTTCACGCCCCGCGTTCGCTGCGTTGGATCACCCCCCGCGCAGACGGATGGACCGTGCCTACCGATGCGCTCTGCAAGCAATTGGCGCCTGCACCCTGCTTGGTATTGCCCGCGCTTGTCGCTGACGCGTTCAAGGTGCACCCAGATCGCGCTACACTACGCAAAGAGCTCGGACTTGAAGGAGAACCATTGATAGGAATGGTCTCGGCTTTCCAGCCCTCGCGCAGACATGACGTTGGTATCGAAGGGTTCGCGAGGCTCAAGCGTGTTCGTCCAAACGCGCGCCTCGTGTTGATTGGCGACGGCGATCTGGCCGCGGTGCTTCGGGTGAGCGTGCTGTCGCGAGGCATTGCCGAGGCGGTGACATTTCCTGGTTACCTGCAGGGCCTCGACTTCGTGCGATGGCTTCAGGCATTCGATGAAGTGTGGGTGCTCGGCTTGGGCAATGATTTCTCGGGGCGTGCGGCAGCGCAGGCTCGGGCGTGTGGCGTACGCGTGGTCGCGGTTGATGAAGGCGCTCTGCCTGGCATTGCAGACGCCGTTGTACCCCCCGTCGCCGAGGCAATCGTCGAGGCCTCGCAGTCTGCGGTGCGCCGTTCGGTTCAGATCCCGGCCATTGAGCAGATTGCGGCTTCCGTGCTCGCGCTCTATGAGCGCATCAAAGCAGGGTGACCATGCGTTCGTGGCTCGAGCGCCTGTGGTACCCGCAGGCAGATCGTGATCTCAGCCATGCCATCGCTGCGCCCGCGCTCGCATTGGCTTCGGGGTTATTCCGGGTTGCGAGCGCGACGCGCACGATTTTCGCGCCCAAACCGCAAAAGATTGCGGGTGCGCGCGTCATCTCGGTGGGGAATCTGAACGTCGGCGGCACTGGAAAAACTCCAGTTGTAATTCATCTGGCTCAGCTGGCGCAGCGGTACGGCAAGCGGGTGGGAGTGTTGTCGCGCGGCCATGGGCGGGCTTCCACACGCTGCTTCGCCTTCGATTCGAGCGATCTGCCCTCGGAACCCGACGTAGGGGATGAGCCCCGGCTGATCGCACTGCGGTGCCCAGGCGTTCGCGTCTTCGTCGGGGCTGATCGGGTTGCATCTGCGCGTGCAGCGCGCAGTGAAGGGTGCGATTGGTTGGTTCTTGACGATGGATTTCAGCATCGACGGCTGGCGCGCGATGTCGATCTCGTCGTCGTGAATGACGAGGTGATGTTTGGCAGTGGGCACTGGGTTCCCTGGGGCCCATTGCGTGAGAGTCCAGCCGCGCTTTCTCGCGCGACGGTCGTCTGGCGTCGAGTAGCAGGTGACGGGAAAGCGAGGGCGTCGCTTCACCCGGTCGAGATCCACGCGGCCCACCCCGTGCTATGTGCCAAACGTCTCGACGGGCTTGCGGTGCTGGTCGTGACCGGAACCGCACGCCCGTCGGCCGTCGTGAGAAGTGCCGAGCAGCTCGGTGCGCAGGTGGTTGGCACCCGGTTCTTCGCCGATCACCACCGATTCACCTCGGCGCAGCTCGCCGACATTCGACAGGCATCCATCGACCACAAGGCTACCCTGGTGACAACCGAGAAAGACGCCCAGCGACTTCCGCCCGGGTTCGCGATCACACTGGTGATGCAGGTAGAAGTCTTGGCAGGGCAACCCGCACTTCTGGCGATGCTCGGGCTTGAGGACCAGCACGGTGCGTGACAAGAACCGAGCCTTGTCGCGCAGGCTGCTGAACAGGGTGAACGCATTCTCGAAGGTGAGAGTGGTGGTGGTCGGTGATCTCGTTGCCGACCACTACTTGTACGGTCAAACTGAGAGGGTGAGCCGCGAGGCCCCGGTGCTGATTGTTCGCCATGAGCGCGAAGAAGTGCAGCTTGGAGGTGCGGGCAATGCCGCCGCCAACGCGCGCAGCTTGGGCGCTCAGGTCACCGCAGTGGGCGCTTTAGGCCGCGACGAGATGGGGCGGCAGCTTGCCTCGCTGTTCGACGCAACAGGGATGACATTGCGAGCCACCCGCAACGCGCAGCTCGCGACCGAGACGAAGACTCGGATCCTCGCAGGGGGAGCCAGCACCACCCGTCAGCAGATGCTGCGCATTGATCGCGGATCCCATGGTGCGCTGCCGTTGCGTGTGCGTCGGTCACTGGCGCGCGTGCTGCAAAGCGCGCTGGCTAACTGCGACGTCGCGGTCGTTTCTGACTACGGCGCCGGAGTCATCTGCAATGAGACGCGCAAAGTCTTACGCGCGTGGGCTCAGAAGGGGGGCAAAGTCTGTGCGGACTCGCGCTATGCGCTCGCCGACCTCGCGGGGATGACGGTTTGTAAGCCGAACGAGCCCGAGCTCGGGGCGTTGACCCAGCTTCCAGTGGCGTCCGACGCGCAACTGACTCTCGCCGCGAACCAGGCCTTGACGCGGCTTGACTGCCAGATATTGGTCGTCACCCGCGGTCGGCGCGGAATGGCGGTCTTTGATCGCACAGGGTCAGCGACGTTTCTTCCGGTATATGGCGTTGCGGACGCCGTCGATGTGACGGGCGCTGGAGACACTGTCATTGCGTCGTTCGCCCTTGCGCTTGGTTCGGGCGCCTCGCCCGGCGAGGCTGCAGTCATCGCCAACATCGCGGGTGGCCTTGTGGTTCAGAAGCCCGGAACCGCCACCGTCACCCACCCCGAACTGGTCGCCGAGCTGAAGTGAACAAGCTGCTCACTCTCGAGAGTCTGTGCACCGCAGTCGAGGTGTTGCGTCGGGCAGGAAAGAAGATCGCCCTTGCCAACGGGGTGTTTGACCTGCTCCACGTCGGGCACCTGCGTTATCTGCAGGGCGCCCGCGCGCTGGCTGATGTCTTAGTGGTTGCGGTGAATTCCGACTCGAGCACTCGGGACTGCAAGGGGCCGGGGCGACCGATCGTCCCAGGCAATGAGCGGGTTGAGTTGCTGTGTGGTTTGTCTTGCACCGACTTCGTCGTGCTTTTCGACGCCAGCGATGTCCGTGCAATTATTCGCAAGCTGAAGCCAGACATTCACGTCAAGGGCACAGACTACAGTCTAGACTCAATTCCTGAACGCGATGAGGTCCTTGCCTACGGAGGAACTGTGGCGGTCGCAGGTGACCCGAAGAATCACAGTACAACCGCGGCTCTGGCCCGCGTAAGGAAACTCTGACAAGGCGTTACAGAACGGCAGATCATCCGACAGGTTTTGGCCTCACAGTGGCTCTGCCTCGCCTCGATTTCCGGCAGCGCTGTAACTAGATGGCTGCAATGACCCGCTCGACCATCTGCTTGGTGGAACCCGCAGCATCGGTGAGGTCGATCATATGATGGGGCGGGTAGGCATGCCCCCAGCGTTCGATTTTCATGTGAAGAAAAAGTGCGATGGTCGGAACACCCATCGCGACCGAGAGGTGCATCGGCCCCGTGTTGTTGCAGACGGTAAGACCTGCTCCGCGCATCAACGCCGCCAACTCGTCGAGGTTAGTAGGTGGCGAAAGGACCGCGCCCGGAACTGCGGCAACCACTGCCCTAGCTAAGGGTTCCTCGCCGGGTCCCCAGGTCACAATCGGCGTCCTCCCCTTCGCCAGAAGCGCGTGGCAGATCCCAATGAAGACGTCGCGGGGCACGCGGCGACGGTCGAGTCGTCCGCCCGGGTTTACTACCGCATGAGCAGCCCGCCGCATCCTTGCTTCAAGTGCCTCGCTCTTGCGCGGCTCGCGGAATTTCATGCTGCGCTGTTCTCCAGTGACGCCCAGCGGAGAGAGCAGGTGCAGCCGCTGAAGCAACTCACTGTCGGTGTCGCTCCGCGCCGTCACCGGAAGGTCCATCAACGCGCGGCCGGGGCCGATGGCTGGGCCGATCACGACGCCCACGCCGGCGATCAATCGGGAAATCAGCAGCGCTGATACTGACGGCTCAGACCAGTTTCCGCAGTTGATGACAGCATCGAATCGCTGAGCGCGCAGTGTGCGGACGCCTGGTGACAATCGCCCCAACCACTTCGCCCGGCCGTCGTAGCCCCAAAGGCGCGCGATGCCAGGGATTTCCTCGAGAACCCGGGTGCACTTCGCATGTGTCACGACGTGCACTTCTCTGCCGGCGAGCGCCTCTACGAGAGGGGTTGTCAGCAGCGCCTCGCCTACCCGATTGTCGAGCCGAACGAGCAGAACGCGCCTGGCTAACTTGAGTTGGCTCAACGCGCGGCCTTTTCGGGCTGGTCGCCAGAGCAACAGCGACATCACCCACGCGAGGCTCAGCTTGAGGACTCTCTCGAATAACTTCATCTGCTCGTCGCCATGGCAGCGTTTGATGCACCGGAACCGCGCCAATGACAAGCGTGGCAGTGACGCATAGCACTTCCCGATTGACCGTCGCTCGAAAAGACAGCAGCGTTGCCACATGATCCGCAGCATGACTGGCTTTGGCCTAGGCCGAAGCACAATGGGAACTGAAGAGCTCACCGTTGAACTCCGCTCGGTGAACCACAAGTTCTGCGAAGTGAAGGTTCGCCTACCCCGTGAATTGTCAGTGCTTGAGAGCACAGTGGGCAAGGCGATCAAAGACAAGCTCGCGCGAGGCGCCATCGATGTCTCGCTCAAACGCACCGCCCGATCCGCAGCTGGCACAGTGCCCGTTGTCGACGCGAGCATGGTCCGCGAATACCGTCGGGCGTTTAGTGAGATCGCCGTCGCGGCAGGACTGCGCGACGAAGTGAGCCTGCGCGATCTCTCGATTCAGCCAGGCGTGCTGCGCTTGGAAGAACAGCAGGTTCACCTTGACGATGCCAGCAAGGCGCTCGAGCAGGCATTGAGCCAGGCGATCCAAGCGCTCACAGCGATGCGCGAGGTCGAAGGGCGCTCGCTGGCAATCGACCTGAAAAGTCGACTGGCTTTCGTCGCCGCCACAATTGCGGAGATCCGGAACTTGGCCCCAATTTCAGTCGAAGAACATCGAAAGCGGCTTCAGGAACGGATCACCGAACTCACGAAGGGAATCGCGATCGACCCAGCACGAATGGCGCAGGAAATCGCTTTCTTCGCCGAACGCACCGATATCGCCGAAGAGCTGACGCGTTTGGCATCCCACCTTGAACAGTTCGACGGTCTGCTTTCGGCAAATGATCCGACCGGACGAAAGATGGATTTCCTCGTTCAGGAAATGCATCGAGAAGTGAACACCACGGGTTCGAAGAGCCAACATCCTGAAGTCTCTACCCGCATTGTCGCATTGAAAGCCGAGCTTGAGCGGATTCGAGAGCAGGTGCAGAACGTCGAGTGAAGACGAGCAGCCTTGACCGGGCGCCGAAACGGGAACAGTGAAATGAAAGACAAGACGGAAACGACCGATCTCCCAAAGCCAGGCATCCTCCTCGTGCTTTCGGCACCTTCAGGTGCGGGTAAGACGACGCTGGCTCGTCGGTTGCTTAAAGAGAAGGAACTCGAGCGTGCGCAGTTTTCAATCAGCTACACGACGCGGCCGCCTCGAGGCAGCGAGCAAGACGGAATCGACTACCATTTCGTCGACACCGCCGCCTTCAACGCGCGGATCGAAGCGTCGCAGTTTCTCGAATGGGCTGAAGTCCACGGACACTTCTATGGAAGCTCGCAGGCAGTGGCAGACCAAGCCATCGAAACCGACGGGATCGCAGTGTTTGATATCGACGTACAAGGTGGCAACAAGATTAAGGAAAAGCACCCGCACGCCGTATTGGTCTTTGTGGTCCCTCCATCATTTGCCGAACTCGAGCGCCGGCTGAGAGAACGAAAAACCGATTCAGACGACGCGATCGGACGTCGGATGTTGGCAGCGCGAGCAGAAATGGAAACAGGGACGCAGAGTTACGACTACCTAGTGATCAACGACGAGTTCGAGCGCGCATTTCAAGATCTGCGTTCGATTCTGATCGCTGAACAGTGCCGACGGGGACGCGCGAACATTCGCGGACTGAAGCTGTAGCCAATTCAACATGCCGAATTTAAAGACAAACCACCGATTGAGGCAAAAGCCGACATTGGACTGTTGACAGCAGCACATTTGATCCGTAGATACGCCGCCCCTTCGCGGTTCTGGTTGGGGCTGGCGGGCGGGTCGGGTGGGGTTGTGGAGCTGAGATCCAATGGGATTTCGGAGTCGGAGTCGGAGTAGCAACCTGGACCGTCGAAACTGAGCTGAATTAAGGCTCTTGACTTCGAAGACGGGTTTCGCGTAGAAGCCGGTCGCCGGACGAAAACCGGTAAGAAGAACAAGCAGTTCGCTCTTTGAAAACTGGATAGCAAGCCCAAGAAGTACTGCGTAACCGCAGTAACTTTTTGAAAGCACACACCGAGATTCACTTCGGGTGATGCTGTTGAACAAGTATTAATCGTAACATCGCAAGATGTTCGGTGACGTGCCGAGTTCAAATAAACCAAATCATTGGAGAGTTTGATCCTGGCTCAGAACGAACGCTGGCGGCGTGCCTAACACATGCAAGTCGAGCGCGAAAAGGGCAACCTGAGTAGAGCGGCGCACGGGTGCGTAACACGTGGGTAATCTGCCTCAAAGTTTGGGATAACCTTCCGAAAGGTTGGCTAATACCGGATAAGCTCACAGGGTCTTCGGATCTGGTGGGAAAAGGTCGCCTCTATTTATAAGCGATCACTTTGAGATGAGCCCGCGGCCCATCAGCTAGTTGGCGGGGTAACGGCCCACCAAGGCTACGACGGGTAGCTGGTCTG
>JANOHG010000645.1:0-2801 GCA_031406375.1 Archangiaceae bacterium
CCGTCGCCGTCCGAGTCGAATTTGCTGGGGTCGCTTTCGGTCGCGGCTACCATTCCGTCTGCGTTGAGATCTTCACCCTTGAACGCCCCCTGGTTTGGCCCGTCAAGCAACCCGTCGCAGTCGGTGTCTTTGCGAAGGGCGTTGGTTTCACCTGGGTCGTAGGTGCCATTCTTGTTGCGATCTTCGACGCCGTCTTGGATCCCATCGCCATCGGTATCGGGATTCGTCGGGTCGGTCTCCCCGGGGTCGACGGCGTTGTTCCCGTTCTTGTCTTCGACGGTGTTGGGTAGCCCGTCGTTGTCGGTGTCGGGGCTGTTCATCGCGCCGCAGTCGGCGGTGAGCCTCGGGTTGGTCTCGCCCAAATCCACCACCCCATTCTGGTTGAGATCTTCTGCGCCATCGAAGCAGGTGTCGCTGTCGGTGTCGGGCTTCAACGGGTCGGTGAGCGTGGTGCCTACCTCGATCCCGTCGTTGATGAAGTCTGAGTCAGTGTCTTTCTTGCGACCGTCGGTCTCGGCCGCGTCGACCACGCCGTTGAAGTTCTTGTCCTCAGCGCCATCTTTCAAGCCGTCGCCGTCGGTGTCGGGGTCGGCTGGGTCAGTCTCAGTCGGCTCGACCTTGCCGTTCTTGTTGGTGTCCTCGATGCCTTCAGCGATTCCATCGGCGTCTGAGTCGGTCTCGGTCGGCAGCGTCCTGGTGGTCGGATCTGCATCGCCCACGTAGCCGCAGGTGAGGTCGACCGAGACGGTGCGTCCCGCTTCGACGCCGTCCTTGATTCCGTCGCCATCGGTGTCGGAATTGCTCGGAGACGTTCGCTTTCCGCCGGCGTAGGTGTTGCCAAACTCTTCGGCGTCGTTGAGACCGTCGCAGTCGGTGTCCTTGAGCGGATTGTTGAGATCGTTCGGATCAACCGCCGCCCCACCTCCGCCACCGGTTCCACCTCCGGTGCCGTTGCCGGTACCCCCTGCGCCCCCACCGACGTCGCCCCCGTCACCGCCCCCAACACTGCTCGGCGGCGCTGTGCGGCAGTTGCATCCTGAAAGCCCGAGCATGCTCAGGCATGCCAGGGATGCAATCCATTTCGTCATCGACATCAAGGTGGTGCTCCAGCGCGGGTAGTGCAACGCGGCCCAATGCAAAGCGCTCTACGTGATTATAGGCGCGCGCAAAAATTTCCGTACGAGTCGCTTCGCGTCGCGCGCCGCGCTGAAGAGATCTTGCCCACATGCAAGCGAGGTCGCCAGGCCGGAACCGAAACGACATCCTGTTCCACGGTGGTGCGATGTGTTGCGAAGTAGACGCGTGCCCTTGAGCAGCCGATGGCTTCGGTGGGTGAAGACCTCGTCGAGTCCCGAATCGCTGCCTTTGAGCACTACCCCCCAAAAGCCCAGCCGCAGCAGGTCTTTGGGCGCAACACCCAGCCATTGAAGCTCGTGGTGGTTGGGCGTCAGCACCACCCGGTGACGCGCAAGGCGGCGTCCCAGTTGAAGGTAGTCCCAAGGTCGCAGCGCCGACAATGGCTCGCCGCGTGAGGTTCGCACCACCGGATCGATGACGATCGGCCAACTGCCCGGGCGCAGGCATCCCACTACCGCCGCCAAGGCCTTGAGGTTAGGCACCATGCCGAGCTTGGCGGCGCCGACACGGCGGCCTGCGAGCGCGGATCTCAGCTGCGCGCGGATCAGCCCTGCTTCGACGGGCTCGCTGACGAAGCCGGGCCCCTGAGCGGTGAGCGCGGTCACGACCGCGAGCGCGGAGCCTCGGGAATGCGTGATCGCCCACGCATCAGCAAGCACTCCGGCGCGGCCAGAAGGATCAAAGCCCGCGACGCTCAGAACAAAGGGAGCTGGGTTCACCGCCGTGACTCGCGCGCGCGCGCTACGAAAGTCCGGTAGATGCCGAGGTGCACCGGCATGTTGTCGAGCAGCAACTCAGGGTGCCACTGGACTCCAACGGCGAAGTGGTAGCTGCCCGCTTCAATCGCCTCAATCACCCCGTCCAAAGCGACAGCGCTGATCAAAAGCTTCGGCCCAACCACTTTCACCGCCTGATGATGCGTGCTGTTGACCATCAACTGGCCCTTGCCCACGCAATCAGCGAGCACCGTTCCCTCTTTCACTTCGATTGGGTGATGCGGCTGGGTGCGATCATGGCCCTGCTCATGCCCTTTGGCGTTGGGCAAATCCTTCGCGATGTCTTGAAAGAGTGTGCCTCCGAGCGCGACGTTCAGCAGCTGCATGCCCCCACAGATGCCAAGCACCGGAAGATTTCTGCCGAGCGCCGACTTGAGCACTTCGGTCTCGAAGCTCGTGCGAGAAGGCTTGGTCACCCCCATTCCGTCGCGCGCGGCCTCACCATACGCCTCGGGGGGAATGTCGAACGCTCCTCCGGTGAGCAGCACTCCTGAGACGCGATCTAGGTACTGCTCGATGGCAAGGCGATCTTCGAGGTACGGAAGGATGAAGGGTAAGCCCCCCGCGCGGTGCACCGCGTCGGCATAGGCGGCCTTCAGCTCATACCGAAGGTGAGGGGTTTGAGGGCTCACTGCACTGACGTCTGGGATGATTGCGATGCTCGGGCGGCGCTGATGATGAGGCTTCACGCCACCGAAGGTACTTCAGATTCTGAAGAACTCAGCCTGAAGTGCCCTTGCACGCTCGCGCAGATCGTCGCTCGCGAGCAGCCCGCTGGCCACCGCGGCGCAGTGGGCGCCAGCGCGCGCGACCGCGTGAATGTTGTCGAGATGGATGCCCGCGATGGCGACGACCGGCAGCGGGCTCAATCGCCCGACCTGAGCCAGC
>JANOHG010000671.1:0-4768 GCA_031406375.1 Archangiaceae bacterium
CATGGCAAGACTTCGCTGCTCGATGCGATTCGGATGGCGAAGGTGGCGGAAGGCGAAGCGGGTGGAATCACCCAGCACGTCGGCGCCTATACAGTGAAGAGCGCGAAGGGTGAGATCACCTTTCTCGATACTCCGGGCCGCGAAGCGTTTTCGGCGATGCGCGCCCGCGGTGCGAATGTCACCGACATCGTGGTGCTGGTCGTCGCTGCCGACGACGGGGTGATGCCGCAGACGAAGGAAGCAATTGCGCACGCGAAGGCGGCCATAGTTCCGATCGTCGTGGCGATCAACAAGATGGACGTGCCGGGCGCCAACGCAGATCGCGTCAAGAAGGATTTGGCCGACGCGCACCTGTTGTCTGAAGACTGGGGCGGCGACGTGATCATGGTGCCCGTATCGGCCAAGACGCGAATGGGGCTCGACCTGTTGCTCGAGAACATCTCGCTGCAAGCTGAAGTGCTCGAGCTGAAGGCGAACCCAACCCGACCTGCCGTGGGCGCGATCATCGAAGCCCGGCTCGAGAAGGGTCGTGGTCCAGTGGCTACCGTGCTCGTTCAGGAAGGCACCTTGAAGAAGGGCGATGCGCTCGTCACCGGAACCTTTTACGGCCGGGTGCGAATGCTGGTGAACGACCGCGGCGAGCAGATCGACGAGGTGAAGCCGGGCTATTCGGCCGAAGTGATTGGGTTGTCAGGCGTGCCGACGGCAGGCGATACCATCAATGCGACTCCTGACGAGAACGCAGCCAAAGAGATCGCCAGCCACCGCGCGCTCAAGTCCCGGCAGGCCGAGTCGGGGAAGACGAGCAAAGATTCGCTCGAGGCGCTGCTGGGGCGGCTGAAGCAAGGCGAGGCGAAGGAACTGAAGATCGTGCTCAAGGCAGACGTGTCGGGTTCGCTCGAGGCGGTTGCACAGGCGATTGAGAAGCTCACCACGCCGAAAGTCAAAGCGACCATCGTTCACAAGGGCGTCGGGATGATGACCGAGACCGACATGAATACTGCGTCGGCCCTGAAGGCGGTGGTGCTGGGCTTCAACAGCCGGCCCGAGTCGGGGGCAGAGCATGCGGCCAAGGTAGGCGAGGTGAAGTACCAGACCTTTGGAATCATCTACCAGCTGCTCGACGGCGTGAAGGTGATGATGGAAGATCTGCTCGAGCCGATTCGCACTGAACGCAAGCTGGGGCGCGCCGAGGTGCGCAACCTATTCAACGTTCCGAAGCTGGGCACGATCGCAGGCTCGATGGTGTCGGAAGGCACGATCAAGCGCGCGTCGCATATGCGCCTGTGGCGTGAGAACAAGCAGATCTTCAACGGGAAGATCGCTTCGCTGCGGCGCTTCAAGGACGACGTGAAGGAAGTCGGCGTCGGCTTCGAATGCGGCATTGGCATTGACGGCTTCAGCGAGATCAAGCCAGGCGACATCATCGGGGCCTACGAGATCGAAGAGACGCGCCAGAGCCTGAGCTAAAGGTTCATCGCTGGCTGGCAAGGTGCCTTGATGTTTGTGTCGATCGCACGCGTCACTGTCGACATCCCCGGCGCTTCGTCGCTGAAGGCGAAGCGCCAGGTCGTCCGCCGGGTGGTGGACAAGGTGAAGGCAAAGTTCAACGTCGCGGTCGCTGAGATTGACGATGCCAACGTCTGGACCCGCGAGGTGATCGGGTTGTCGGTGGTGGGCAACGAACAGAGCTTCGTGCGTGAGCAGATGGAAAAGGTGCTGCAGTGCATCGAAGAGATGTACGTCGCGACGGTCGCGCACAAAGAGATCGAAGTGGTGGCGTTCGAGGACTTGTTCTCGGGCGAAGGCCCCGCGGATCTGGCGATTCCTCGCGGAGAACGCTCGCTGGCCGAAGCCGAGGGGATGGGGGCGTGGGAAGATCGTGATGATCAGCCGGTTGGAAACGGCAAGCCGAAGAAGACGTTGAGCCTCGACGAGCGCCGGGCGGCGGCGAGGGCGTTACGAAAGCCTCGCGAGTGGGAGAAGTAGGCCATGCCAGAGAGAGTTCGACCAGAGCGAGTAGGGCAGGAAATTCAGGCCGCGGTGGCTGATCTGTTGCTGCGCGGAATGATTCGAGATCCGCGGGTGGGGTTCATCACCGTTACCGGGGTGAAAGTGACGCCGGATCTGCGTACAGCGCGCGTGTTTTGGTCGATGATCGGCACCGACGAGCAAAAGAAAGGCTGTGCGGAAGGACTCGAAAAGGCGCGCGGCTTCGTTCGGCGCGAAGTCACCCGTCGGGTGAAGCTGCGGGTCTCGCCCGAGATTATTTTCAGCTTTGATGAATCGGTGGGTGAGGGCGACAAAATCGACCGTTTGTTGAGGGAAGTGAAGGCGAAGGAGGGTTGGTAGCTGATCTCGGGAATTCTGGTCGTCGACAAGCCGATTGGACCCACCTCCTTCGACGTGGTGCGGCAGGTTCGCCTTGCGTTGAAGGTCGCCAAGGCTGGCCACACCGGAACACTGGACCCCCTCGCGACGGGGGTGTTGCCGGTTTGTCTGGGCGACGCGACGAAAATCGCGCAGTTCATCACTGAGCGCGACAAGTCGTACGACGCGGTGGTGAAGCTCGGCGCGGAAACGGACACTTTGGACGCGCAAGGAAAGGTCACCGAGCGTCGGCCGGTGCCCACGCTGGACGCCGCTTTGATCGAAGGCGTGCTGGCCAGATTTCGCGGGTCGCAGCTGCAAACACCGCCGATGTATTCAGCGGTGAAGGTCGGTGGAAAGAGGTTGTACGAGCTGGCGCGGGCGGGCGAAGAGATTGAACGGGCGGCGCGGCCCGTCACGGTGCACGCGCTCACCCTGGTCGACTTCACTGCTGACGAGCTGACACTTCACGTGGCGTGCAGCAAAGGCTATTTCGTGCGTGTGCTCGCGCAGGATGTGGGTCGGGCGCTGGGCTGTGGAGGCCACCTGAAGGCGCTGCGACGCACGCGAAGCGGAGTCTTCTCGATTGCCCAATCGGTGCCGCTGAAGGTCGTCGTCGAGCAGGGAATTCAGCCGCCACAGCTGGTTTCGATTGAGGCCGCGCTTGCCGAGCTGCCAGAGCTGAAGTTGAGCGCTGCCGATGCAGTCAAAGTGCAGCACGGTGGGCTGGTGGAAGTGGGCTTGGCTGACGGGGGCCCGGTGAGATTGGTGGATCCCGCTTCAACCTTGCTGGCGATCGCCGACGTATTGCATGGCAGACTCAAGTACAGACGGGTGCTCAACCCGGCGACTTGATGAACGTCACAGTGATGATTCCGCGGCTGTTGCAGGCGGCCTGCGAGGGCCGCGCCCGAATCGAGCTCGGCGTGCCCCCGTCGTCTTCCGTGGGTGATGTGGTGCAGACGTTGATGGCGCTCTACCCCGGGCTGCGTGCGTTCGTCGCGAATGAGAAGCGGCCATTGCGCCAGCACTTCGGCGTCGCGCACCAGGGCCGGATGTTGTACTTGTTCACGTCGACGTCGACCGCTCGTGCCACCAGTTGAAGCCGGCTCACCGCCAGGTAGGCGCACAAACCACATCGACGTTTCGCCGATCTGTCGGAAGAGGAGGTAGGGTCCCAACCTGAAATGGGCGACCCTTCGAGCCGGGAAGAGAAGCCAGTTGAGACGCCATCATCTGCGTCATACGCCGTGGTTCAGGTTGACACGCTCGCCGAAAGGCTAGGCATCAGCTCGCTGTGGGCCAACCGCATCGCTTATTTGGGCGTGCTGATGGGAGTCGCGATTGGGGCCGCGCTGATGGCGTCGCCGGGCTTATCGAGCCAGAAGATCCCCGAGCTGAAGAATGATGACGTGGGGAAGGTGTTTCGCGCCACCGGGATGTCGGGGTTCAAGGCGAGCCACGATTACCAGATCGCGGATGAAGCCAAGACGACCTCGCAGCGCGAGGAAGCGCGGGCGCGGGTTCGGCCGGTGTTCGACTATGACCCTTCGGTTCAACCGGCGGTGGCCCGCGGCGTCGAAGTAGCGTTCTCTGCGATGCAGGCGCTGGTCGAGCAATGGGACCTCCCGAAGAAATTCGACGAGGGTGCGGTGCCGCTGGCGCCTGGGTTGGCGAGGAAGAAGCCCGACGTAAAAGAGAAAGAAGACGCGCACCTGCTGCAGCTGCTGCGCGACAACCGAAAGCTGTTCGAAGGGTATGCGCTGCTGTCGGAAGAAGAAGACTTCGAGGCGTTGGTGCTCGCGCGCTTCTCGCGTGACGCGGCGCGGGCGACGATCGGGCTGATTGATGTCGCCTATCGCGCCAAGTTGGTCACCAGCCGCGACGAACTTTCGCGCATTGACGCATCGGGCGTGACGGTGCGAATCGTGGGCGGCAGCAGCGAGCACGCCACGGCCACGGGAGCACCGGCGGTGCTCGACATCAAAGAAGCGATGACCGAACTGGATCGCTTTTCGTCGGTGCCCGGAAATCTGCTCGCAGATTCCCCCGCCTTGCTGCGGCGGGCAGTGCTGCGATTGGCCAAGCGGCAGCTGCGCGCGAACCCGATCAAAGGCCGCAGCCGCAGCCCGGTTTGCGAGTGGTTTGTCGGAAGCGTAGAATACCAGCCGGATTTGGGTACCTAACAGCGACTCGACGAATTCAAATCGTTGCGGAAATCGTTTCTCCACTTGAGACGAGTCGTGGCGCGTCGCTGGAACGAGATCGTCGCCCATCATGCGATTGGCTCCAACGTGCATGGTCCCCAGCAAACCGATGAACAGTACACGACGCATGTCGTTCATAATTTCTAACCCGTCGCACCTATCGTAACCAGGAAGTGAAATAACGATGAATC
>JANOHG010000674.1:0-1896 GCA_031406375.1 Archangiaceae bacterium
TGTCGATCGCGTTGGCGGTCGCGCTCGGAGTGGTGGTCTACGTCGTCACCTCGACGCTGCCGTATCTGGCGATGTCACCTACCACCGACCCGAACTTCGGAAATCAGAATCACTGTTTGCTCACGGCGATCCCCGCCGACCGCACCGGGTTCGCGGTCTTCGGCGCCGAAGCAGTGGCCTATTCCGGTACAAGGCTCGCCCGCTGCGCCGCGAAGGGTCCGGCCAAGATCTACGAGATCACTGGCATCACCCGGGCCTCGTTCGACTTTAAGGGCGCACTTTGGTTCTCGCGACGCTCAGAAACGAATACTCCGCCCGAGCTGTGGAGAGTGGCAGAAGGCCTTCCCGAACGCGTCGGCGAAGTCACTCCGGTCGGACTCGTCGGCACCGCTTTCGGCGTCGTCACCATCGATTCGCAGGGGCGCCTCGTCTCGCTCGACAGCGAACGCATGGTGCTTGGGGTCGCCCAGCTTCCCGCGGCCCCGCCGTCAGAAGTGCAGCTCACTGTCAGCGCCGATGGCAACCGAATCGCGCTGGTCACCAGTGGAGGGCTATTTGTCTACGGCGCTCGACGGCTCGAAAACGTTCTCGCCGAATCGCCTTGCGAGGTCGAGTTTCTCTGGTGGCGCAAAGAGACTCACCGCGTGCTCGTCAGCTGTGGGCCCGACGCCGATTGGGCTCTCGAGGTCGACGTGAACAGCAGCGAGCGTGAGACGGCGCCTAGGTTTGCACGCACGGCGTCGCAGCTGGTTCCACGAAGTGCGCTCTATGTTCAGGAGTGTGAACATCTTCCCTGCACTGCGAGTCCGCCGTGAAGTCGGCGTGCACTGCGCCCTCGCACTGAGTAGACAGCTTGGGGTGACGACTTTGCGCATCGACGGGACTGGCTGGGTGCCAACAGCGCAGGACGCTCCGTTTCATCGCCTGGGTGGGGTCGATGGCGTGCGCGCGCTGGTCGAAGAGTTCTACGACGCGATGGCGTTGAATGAGCCGGTGCTCACTGCGCTGCACGCATGCGACGACACCGGGAACGTCACCCGGGTAATGCGCGACCGCTTCGCGCTCTTCCTCATCGGCTGGCTTGGCGGGCCGGACGACTACATGGCGAAGCACGGCCATCCTCGGCTGCGAATGCGCCATGCGCAGACACCCGTTGACGAAGCGATGCGAGACGCGTGGCTGCGCTCGATGGCGAAGGCGTTGGATGCACGCCAGGTGACGGGTGACGTGCGCAGCTATCTCGACGCCCGGTTCTGCGAAGTTGCCGAGTTCCTGCGAAACACCCGCTGACATGGCTGCCACGCGATGACGCTTCCTCTTCTGCTGCTGGGCCTTGCTTCCGCGCCACTCGAAGTGCGGGTGCTCGAGCAAGACCGTCTGACTGAAGCGCGGCTCGAAGCCAATGCGTTCAGCTGCGACGGAAAGCCACTGCCCAACCGAGAGATGGCCGTCGCGCCTCACGACCGAAGGCTGCGGGTGGGTGACCAGGCCTGCGACGTGCTCACCGCCGAGGGCGACGTTCGCTTGCGCTCGGCGGAGCTCAAGCGGCGGTTTTCCGCGAAGCTGCGCGTCACCAACGAGGCTGAGGTGCTGCGCTTCATCAACACCATCGACGTCGAGGACTACCTTCCGAGCGTGGTCGAGGCCGAAGCAAGAGGCGCTCTTCCTGCCGCGCTCGAGGCTCAGGCGGTCGTCTCGCGCACCTTCGCGCTCGCCAACCGCAGCCGGCACACCCAGTCTGGCTACGACCTTTGCGACCTCTCGCACTGCCAGGTCTTCCGGGGTCACGACGAAGAGTCTTCGGCCGCGCGCGCGGCAGTGAAGAAGACGGTTGCCCAAGTCTTGTTGGTGGGGGGAGTCGTCCTCAAGCCCGCTTTATTTCATTCTGCCTGCGGT
>JANOHG010000711.1:0-1685 GCA_031406375.1 Archangiaceae bacterium
TCCCGCACTGCCCACAGCGGCACGTCAAGCTCGCGGCCGAGGCGGGCGATCGAACCGGCGCTGGTGAGGTTGGGGTCGTGGCTCGTGTCGCCGACGATCACCAACGAGATCTTGTTCTCCACCACGAAGCGCGGCAGCTCACGGTGCAGCTTGCCCACCAGCAAGGCGGTCGTGACAGTGACACCCAGCTTGCGCACCCGCGCCGCCTCGTCCTTCAACGTCTCATCGGCGGTCGCCATCACCCTCTCGCCGAACGCATTGGCGGTATGGGTGGGCACGACGAAGACCACCCACAGCGGCTCGTCACGCTGACGCGCAAGCTCGGCGGCGACGGTGGTTGCTGCGATCGCTTCGGGAGAAAAATTGGTCGCGCAGAGTATGGACATGGCGCGACGACTACGAGCAACTCGCGGGCCGACGACGCGCTGGCCGAAGCGAGGCTCGCATTGTGCAGAAGGTGCACCGAGGTGACGCCTGCGCAGGTACTGCGCTCAGCGCAGGCCGACCAGGGCCAAGACCCAAGGCCCGGTGAGGACGACGACGATCGCGCCCAGCAGCATCAGCGGCAGGCCGACCCGAAGAAGGTCGTTCGACGGCAGTCCGGCTCCGCGCACCATCGCGTTGGGCGGGGTGCTGATTGTGAACGGCATCCCCAGCGAGCAACCGACAGCAATCAAGACTGCCACCGACGGTGACGGCGTTGCGGCCATCGCGAGCGGAATCAATAGCGCCGCCGTGCCGGTGTTGCTCATTAGTGCCGAGCCAACCGCCGCGACGCTGACGAACGCGAACGCTCGCACCAGCGGTGACAACGCCGCCCAATCGACGGATGTCGACAGCGCGCTCAACAACATACTTTCTTCCAGCAATCGCCCGAGCATCAAACCTCCGCCGATCAGCACCAGCGTCGACCAGTCGAGCTTCCTCAGTGCGCTCGAATCGAGCAGTCGACTGGCGAAGAGCGCACTGGCAAGCGCGAGCGCGACGAGGGCAGCGGGTAGGTGATGAAGCGGCTCGGTGAGCCAAGCGGCGATCGCCAGACCCGAGAGGACCAGCAGCAGCCGGGGAACGCGCGGCTCCGACTGATCCACGCGCGGCAGCTCGAACTGCCCGCTCGGGCGCAGCAGCACGAGAATCCCAACGTATGCCGCCACAAGCAGCCCAGCAGTCAGTGGCAGCGCAAACAGCATCCACTCGGGAAACGAGATCGGGTGAATGTCCTTGAGCGCGTTGATCGCCAGCGCGTTCGGGCCCGTTCCCACGGGGGTTGCGATTCCACCCAGATTTGCACCCAGCGCGAGGGCGAGCAGAATCGCCCGGGGAAAGCCCGAGCCCGCCGACTGAACGACAATCACCGGGCGCACCGCGACGAGCATCATCGCGGCGGCGGCGACGTTGCTCATCCACATCGAGAGGAATGCGGTCGCGCCCATCACCAACGCGACCAACCGGGCCTGGCTTCCACCCGAGAGCCTGATCGTCGCGGCCGCGAGCGCACGGTCGAGCCCGTGATGTTGAGCTGCCGCCGAAAGGGTGAACCCGCCAAAAAAGAGCAACATCACCGGCTCTGCGGGCCAGGCCAACACCCGGGGCAGCGCGAATTTTGGATCAAGCGGCGCGAGCAGACCCGCCACGCCAAGGGTGAGCAGCAGCGTCGGCACGAATGGCGGCACCAGCTCGAACAG
>JANOHG010000769.1:0-5043 GCA_031406375.1 Archangiaceae bacterium
CACGCGCGCAAAGGCTCGGCCAACATTGAGCCGCGGCATCAAGGCGAGGCCGCCATTGCCGAGCGCAGCCGCGGCGCCAATGGGAACCCCCACACCGAGCGAGGTCCACAGCGAAACGATTGCGGTCGGGCCGAGGATGGCGAGCTTCGCGTGGATGAAGGCAGTGCCCAGCCCCGAGAGGCTGGGCGCAAACGCGCGGCTGTCGGAAACTTGATGAATCACCACCGGCAGATCTGCTGACAGCTCGAGCCATTGGGTGACGCCCAGCGCGCCCAGAATGTGGAGCGCAAAGCGGTCGCGCAGCAGCGTGGTGCTGCTGCTTTTCACGTGCCCGTGCGAGTACAAGAGCGCAGCGCTCACCCGAAACGTGCCTACTGCGAGCGTTTGCCCATTGCCCACCAGCAACGAGCCGCGGGCCGCAGGGTCGAGGTAAAGCTGCTCGAGCTCCGCGCTGCCACCTACCTGAGCCACGGCAACGCCTTGGACGAGCACCCACAGCACAGGTGCGACCCTGAGCATCTTCAACCCCTCGTGACGAAGTCGGTCAATGCGGTTGCTCGGTTTCGCCGTGAACGTGCGCGCTGTCGAGCTTCTCGGCCTTGGCTCGACACGCTTCGAGCTCGCGCACCTTGTCCGGGCGGTCGGCGGCGGCGGTGGTGCCCAGTTGCTCGGCGAACCGTTGGCACTGGTTGAGCTGGCCGCCCTGAACCGCAAGCGGCGTGCGCAGCTTCGGCTGTTGCGCGGTGAGCAGGGCATCGCGCAGCGCTTGAGCACGCGCGTAAGCGGTCGAGCTCTTGGGAATTGTCTCGAGCAGGTTGACGACGTCGGCAAAGCACGCGTGGACGGGTGGAAGCCCGCTGCTGACACAGGCGGAGTATTCTTCGAGGGCCTTTTGGTGCCGTTCGATGCCCTCGTCTTTGCAAGAGGTCTGCAACAGCAACAAAGCCAGTGCGAAGGTTCGAAGGCCAAGCAGGCTTCGTTCACCTTCGCGATCACCTCGCTCGAGCTTCCCGGGCTGCCTCACTGGCGCCGGACCCGCGCGAGCAAGCAGAGGATGGCACCGAGAAACAACCCGCCTGAGCTCGCGCAGCTGCAGCCCATCGGGCGGTCAGCTTCTCCTCCGCCGCCACCAGAGCTCATCGCACCGCCGGTTCCACCCGCTCCTCCTTCCCCTCCACTTGCGCCACCTGCTCCCGCGTCCTGCATGATGAAGCCGCCGTCGTCCGCGCCGGGGTGGGTGAAACCACCGGGAACCGGATAGCCCTTAAGAACGATTTCCTGGTTCGGTGCAGTCACCGAGCAAGACGCTGAAAAGCCCTCCAACGCGGGGCTGCCTGCCTGCACCCACGCAGACCAGATGAAGCTCGACATCAGCGTGACTGCATCGCCCCACCGCCGGGCGGTAAGGTCTTTGACCGCCACATAAAAAGCCGCCATGTCGTGCACGCTTGCGTCGGCGCCCGAGCTGGTGGCGACGTCAGCGGCGATCAACTCGGCGGTCTTCGAGTTCCCTACCAGAATGATGTCGAAGACATTGTTGAGTGGATCCGCGCGACCCGCCGTCCCGTAGTGGGTCGGGGCCAGCCCAGCGATGCCGTTGATGTTGGCGTTCGACTGCAACATCTCGGACTCCCAGCGCGCGTGCAGCCCGTTGGGATCGTAGTTCTTCGTGTTGTGCAGAACTGAGAACGAATCCATCACGTAGTGTGAGAAGAAGAAGACAGTGGTCAGAATTTGCGTCTCATTCTTGCTCGCGAACGCGGCGACCAGGGTGGCGTACTGATCGCGCACGCGCCAAGGCACCAGCCCGTTTCTCTTCACGTTGGTTGGCCCAAGCAACGCGGTCGCTGCGTCGAAGTCGCGCGGATAGTTTCCAGCTGGCGTCACCCAATCGATTTCGAGGTAGTGGCGGGGCGGCTCGAGCGGGTCACAAGTCGTGCCCGGGCAGCTGCGGTTGCGATCTGGATCGCACGACGAGTCCTGCAGCGCCGGCGTCTGTCGCGCCTTGAGCCATGCCCGCACACAATGGTTCGACGGCATCGCGTCCTGCATCACCGACGAGAGCCGCCGATGCCCATCGAACCCCCAACCCAGAGCGACGGCAGGCAGCAGCGCTGTGAGGGTTAAAAAAGCACGCACCGGACGACGCTAGTACGACAGCCCGGAAGTGCGTGCATGGCTGGGCCGCCGATCCATCCCCGCTTCCCCGCTTGCTTCGTTGAGCTCCCTGCGCCGCACACAAAGTGCGGCTCGGTCGCCCGCCTCGCCATCCGGGCGGCTCGACGGCCGAGCCACCCACGGACTTCCGGGCTGTCGTACTGGTACGAGAGCGTCGAACTGCTTGCATCGACGCAACCGGCGAGCTCACTCGCGGGGCTCGAGGATTGACAAACCGAGCATCGCGACCAGAAACGCCTGCACCTGGTGCTCGGGTCGTTTGGCGATCGCACACACTTCGGCGTTGGTGCAGTTGCCGTCGACCTTCGGCAGCAGCTGCGCTTCCCACTTTTCAAGCTCAAGCTCATTGAGCGCGTAGGCGGGCTGCGGCGAAGGAATAAGGCGTTCTTGCGCAGGAGCAAGCCGCCTGAGGCGATCGGGCTTGTAGAGCTTCTTCACGCCGCGAATGATCAGATTTCCCGGGTGGACGTCGAGCTTGATCGCTTCGCCCCGCGCTTTCTCGCGAAAGCTGAGCACGAAGTCGCCCTCTTCCCAGCCAAACAGGCTGTAGATGACCGCCTTGACCTGCTGGCCGATGTAATAGAGCCGCTCGGTCTCCTTCAGCAGCCCACGTTCGACGAGCACGTCGCCGGTGCGTCGCCCTGAAGCACGCGCGACGACAGCGACATCTTCGAGCTGTTCGGGTCGAATTTTCCCCACCCGCACCAGAAATTGTCCAAAGCGATCCGCCGCGAGGTTCGAGAGCGCAAACACCGGTGCGCCCGCCTCGAAGTAGACGACCTTCTTGACCTTGCCCTTCTGTACCGAGAGTTCGCCCGTTTCTTTGGCAAGGTAAAAGGCGTTGATCAACCCGGGCAGCGTGTCTCCCAACGCGCCCGTTCGGATTCCCCGTCGGGCTGCGGCTTGATCGAGGGTCGCCTGCGGCGGCGGCGCTGGACGTTGGCCCGAAACCGGTCCTTTCGTCGGCGCTGCCGCGTGAAGGGCGGCGCCGCTGAGCTCTGCCGAGATGTTGCCACCACCGCTGACCTTGATTTTCCCGGTCAGCTCCATCGCGTCAACCGGCTCATCGACGTCAATGTCGAGATCGAGATCGAAGTCATCTTCGGCAGGCTGCATCGACAGTGGGCTGGGCTCGGCAGGCACCAGCTGCTTCACCGCTTCGATTAGCCGCTTGGCATCGAACGGCTTCTCGAAGTACTGCGTGCTGCCGAACTTGAGCTTCACCTCGCCAGCGTGCTTGCCGCCTTTGAACACGCCGGTCATAAAGAAGATCGGCAGATTGGGGTAGAGCCCACGCAAGCCTTCGGCGAGCGGGAAGCCCATCATGTCGGGCAGCAGCACATCGAGCACCGCCAGGGCGGGACGCAAGGTGCGCGCGGCTTCGAGAGCGGGCTTACCCTTGGGAAAGCCGGCGACGGTGTAGCCGTTCTCCTCTAGAAGCTGGGTCAGAACGGCCAGCAGCTCCTTGTTGTCATCAACGACGAGAAGAGTAGGCGGCATCGGTAGTGGGAAACTATCCTCAGTCGGTGATGCTTTCGAGAATGTTGGTGTTTGTATTGCTCTTCTTCTGTTCGCGCGAAGGGGTCGCCCAGGTGCCCGCGACTGAGTTCGACGCCTCGATTCCGGACGCGTCGGTCGGCGTCGGGGGAGCAGAAACCAGCCAAGAAATGGGTGACGGCCGCACGAACACAGTGTGTGCGCAAAGCCGCGACTGTGAGCGCGGATTCAGCTGTTCCAACAGCCGCTGCACCTACGTTGGATATCGGATGGCGACTCAGCCCGGGTGTTTGGGGGGAAGCGCGACAGTGGTTTTCCCGCTGGTGCTTTTTGGGCACTGGCGTCGGCGCGCGAAAGAATAGCCTCGGCATGAATTTCACGAGGGAACACCCTGAAGAAGATTCTTGGGACGTTCCCGTTCGAAGTGCTGGGGATGGTGCGGAAGAAGTTTCAGCGGCCGGTTCGCTTTTTCGCTTTGTCCATCGCCGTCTCGAGCGCGCTCTTCCTTGCGCGTTCGGGGCTGAGTGGTCGCGTTGGGGCGGCAGCGACGGGCGTCGGGGGCAGGAAGCGTGAAGTGCGCGCCGATGCGATCTTCGTCTTCCCAGCGCATCGGAATTTCGATTGGCTTACTGCGCGCGTCGCCGGAAAGGATGACGAGCGTTGGCGCGACAGCCCGAAGCGGCGCAGACGGTTCGAAGTCGAGAGTGACGTGCAGATTGTTTCCCTGCACCGTGGCGCGCGGCACAGCCTCAAGCGGATCCAGCGTCGCGGGCAACGTCCACCGCACCATCTGCTCGAGCAGCGCGCGGCGCCCGTTCCACGCCTTGAAGTCGCCGGTGTACTCGCCATCGACCTCACCGGTGAATGCGACCGCCCGACCGGCACCGCGCGGCCAGAACGCGACGGTGGGAGCCTTGTTCTCGTCGTCGGTACGCAACCCCACGCTGGCCTGCGACCGAAGGTAGGTGAGGTTGTAGCCGCCCAGCCGGATGCTGTCTGAAACCGGCAGTCGTCCAAGCAGCGCGAGATCCGCCCCGACCACCAGCGGCGTCGCCGTGTCGATGAACGTCGAGCGCGCGACCGCGATGGTTTCCTGGCTGAAGATGCGTGGCAAGCTCAGCACGTCTTCAGCGAAATACACGCGCCCATTTCCCTTCGAAGCGACGTCCTCGAGCAGCGCCGCGTCAGGGTCTTGTCGCGAGCCCATTCCAATGACCGAAACGGTCACGTTCTTCGACTTCAGCGTGGCGAGCGCGCGAGGACGTGAAGGCCGTTCTCGGAAAGGCGCGAGGCTTCCACATCCTCGAGCACCACCGCGCCGACGCCTTCGAGCGCCGTCATCGTCAGGCCGAACGGCGGCACCACTTC
>JANOHG010000803.1:0-6211 GCA_031406375.1 Archangiaceae bacterium
GTTCGTGCCGGGCCCGTTGACGATCACCAACGCGAGTCCGCCCGCATTCAAGCGGTTGTCGATGGTCACCAGCGACAATACCTACTTCGGCTTTGAAGTCAGCGGAGGGATCTTGGTGAACAACGCGAACACCTTCGATCGCAAGCAAACGGACGGCGGCGTTGAAGTGCGCTGCGATTATCGGCGAATGATGCTCGATGGCGGAAGCGTGGTGTTCCCCAATGGGATCACCGCAGTCTGGGACACCTTCGCGCACGCTGCGTGCGAGGACGGTGGCACCAGCTGTTCCGGAACCAACGATCGCCGTCTGCCTGCAATCGTTCCTGGGACGACCAACGAGTACACCTACGTCCTCTATCCTTCCGATTGTGACGAGCTCGCGGGCGTGTACGACGCGGGGCTCTAGCCCCAGTGTCGACCGTCAACGCCGTCATCCGTCCCGACGGGGTCGCCCACCTCGAGCTCAATCGGCCCGAGGTGCGCAATGCGATCAACGTCGAAATGATCCACGCGCTGCATCAACAGCTCGACGGGTGGGCGCAGGACGAAAGGGTGAAGTGCGTGGTTCTCTCGGGCGCAGGCGGAAAGGCCTTCGCCGGGGGTGCGGACATTGCTGAGCTTCGTGACCGCACCCACGTCGAGGCGTTCTGGGGAGTGAACCAAAACCTGTTTCAGAAAGTGGAAGACTTTCCCCGACCGACGATCGCCGCGATTGACGGCTTCGCGCTCGGGGGTGGGCTCGAGCTCGCGCTCGCGTGCGATCTGCGCGTGGTTTCCAAGGGAGCCAAGCTGGGTCTGCCCGAAGTGACGCTCGGCATCTACCCGGCGGCGGGAGGCACCTGGCGGCTGCCGCGTCTGGTGGGGCTCGGCCGCGCAAAAGAACTCGTCTTCACCGGGCGAATCGTAAACGCAGAAGAGGCCAACAGCTGGGGCTTGTTTGAGAAGCTGGTCGAAACGGACGCGCTCTCGGCGGCGTTCGAGTTGGCAGAGGTGATTGCGAGGAACGCTCGGCTCGCGCTGCAGGTGGCCAAGGTGTCGCTCAACACGCTGGCGCGGGGCGAAAGCAATGTCTCGATTGAACGGCTGGGTCAGGCGTTGCTTTTCGACTCAGACGAGAAGCGAACGCGGATGACCGCCTTTCTCGAGAAGCGAAACAAGAAGTAGCGCATGGCGGTCACTGCTACCGTCGAACCGAGGATTGAACCGAAGATGACTACCCTTACTCACGTCGGAGTGCTTGGCGCTGGCACGATGGGCCACGGCATCGCCCATGTCTGTGCAACGGCGGGTCTGGAAGTTCTCCTCTACGATGTGACGCTTCCAATGGCGCAAGCGGGCGTCGAGAAGATTCGAAAGAACCTCGAGGTTGGAGTCGAGAAGAAGAAGGTGACGGCTGCGGAACGCGATGCAGCGCTGTCGCGAATCAAGCCAACCGCGACGTTGGCTGATCTCGCGGCATGTCAGCTGGCGATCGAAGCGATCCCCGAAAAGATGGAGCTCAAGCAGAAGATCTTCAAGGAACTGTCGGCGATCTGCGCTCCTGACGCACTGCTCGCCAGCAACACCAGCTCATTGTCGGTGACGGAAATTGCCGCGTCGGCGACGAACCCGGGGCGCGTGGTGGGGATGCACTTTTTCAATCCGGTGCATCTGATGAAACTGCTCGAGGTGGTCCGCGCCTACCAGACCTCGGATGCATCGGTCGCCGCCGCGCGTGCGTTCGGTGAACAGATCGGCAAACAGCTGGTGGTGGTGAAGGACTCGCCCGGCTTCGCGTCGACCCGGCTTGGAATCGCAGTGGGCTTGGAAGCGGTGCGGATGCTCGAAGAAGGCGTTGCTTCGGCCGAGGACATCGACCGTGCGATGGAGCTTGGGTATGGCCACCCGATGGGGCCGTTGAAGTTGGGCGATCTGGTGGGGCTCGATGTCCGGCTCGCGATCGCCGAATACCTTTACGCAGAGCTTGGTTCGCCTACGTTTCGCCCGCCTCAGCTGCTCAAGAAAATGGTTCGAGCAGGCAAGCTCGGGAAGAAGTCTGGCGAAGGCTTCTACAAGTATTGACGACGGGTCCTCAAACGCGGCTCCGTTCGAAACGTACCTGCTCGCCGACGGTGTGATCGGGAAAGCTACTCTTCGGGCATCGTTTTTCAAGCGGCCCAGGTTGCGGGGATGTTCATCCACCGCCGGCTTCAGGCACCAGCACGCGCGAGCGCGATCACTTTCTGAAAGAGCCGCAGCCCAAAGGCGCCGAACTGATGTTGGTGGAACATCAATCGCGCCTGAGCCCGTGCGATCGCTGCCGCCGCCTCACGTTCGGTGCCTGCGAAGAACTCGGCTTGGCGCCAGAGGCGACGCGCATAGAGCTCGCAAACCGCCGGCGTGAAGTAGGACCCGGTCGCCCGCTGCACGTGTTCATCGATCGCTTCTGGTGAGCCATTCGATGCCCGAAGCGCCGCGAGTTCGTCGCCCAGCGCAGCCAGCGGTGCCTGGGCGGGAAGCCAGGCGTGGATTTCGGGCTCGTCGTGAAGCGTGACGGACTTCGCTGCGAGCGCGGCGTCGTCGGCTTCAGGTGCGGGCACTTCGAGCGGTGCGTCCGCGGCAGTGACGCGAAGGTGCTGAAGTGTTTGATCCGCCGACTCAGGGAGGCGCGTCTTCGAGCGCAGGTTCTGACCCCAGGCGCAGGCGAGCTCGTGAAGCACCCGATCGAACGGCACCTCAATGGCGTGGCGCGCCTGAACGGTCGCCCGCAGCTGACGGCGATACCTCGATCGATTCGTGTCGGCACGGTCAACCGTCTGAACGCCGAATTCGTCATGCAGCACGCACTGGTAGAACTCGACGCCTCCACCGCGCGCGGCGCGACCGAAGACCAACATTTGTTCGCCAGTACCGAGCACCGGCGACAACAACCCCGTCAACTCAGCGGTCGCGGTCGCGGGTGTCAGAGTGACGGCCTCGACGACGGGTTTGGTGAGCTCGACCCCGCTCGATCGAAGTTGGTAGAGCGCTTTTTTCGCCGCATGTGCGAGCGCTTTTGACTTCGCTAAACCGGCCATCGCCTCGGGCAACGCCCGTTGTTTCGCCTTCACGTGGGCGGCGAGGACCTCAAGCGCATCGCTTTCCGAGAGCTTTTCGACGTCGGTGATCGACAGCTTGAGAGGATCCATGGTGGCCTCTTACTGAGCGCGGCGGGTGACGAGCCAGAAGTCCTCGGCCTGTGCGGTCACCTGCAGCACACCCGTTGACAGCTGAGTTGCAAAGATTTGCTCGGGCCGAACGCCACGCACGAGGAAGTGATCATACGCCGCCCCATGCTGCGCCCAATCCATCGTGTCGGGTCGCCACTCGGAAGCGAAGGTCGGCGGAGTCTTTCCAGCGCGGTACATCACCGGGGAATGCGGGGTGAGCGCGAAGGTGAAGTTCGTGATTCCGCCCCGTTCGCGCGCGACCGCCGTCGACGCGTGGAGCCACACCGGGTGGGTCATCGCGGCCGAAGCGGTGTTGAAGATCAGCCCCATCACTTTCGGCCGTTCAGAAGCGTGCTTCGACAGCGCAGTGACCGCGAGCGCCTCTTTGTCAAACTGCGCGAACCCTTTCAAAAGGGGCACCGCCGTTGCGACGGCGACGGCCGCGGCAAGCATCAACCCAGCGCGCGCGACCCGTGGCTTCAAGGGCGGCACAGCACAGACCAGGACCGCCGCCGCCAGATGGGCATAGCGGGTATTCAAGTAATACATGTAGCCGCGGATATCGAACGGCAGCAGGAAGAAGAGCGCGAAGCCGATTGCAACGAGTCCGACGATCCGCCACCGCTCGATTGGCCCTTCACGCGTCGCTCTTCCCAACAGCAGCGCCGCGACGGCCGCGAGGCCGGCCACGCCTAAGGCGGCGTTCACTGCGAATGCGTCGCTTTGATCACGCAGCATTCCGCTGAGGATGGGGATGAAGTCGGCCTTGTTCTGCTCGAAGGTCTTGTAGGAAAGATTCTCAGCCGACAGCATCGGGCCCCACGATTTCCAGGGTTGCCCGGGCGCGATCTCTTCGGGCTGGCCGAATCGCAACCCCACCCACGCGAAGAAGAGCGCCACGCCGGGAAGCACCCCGAGCACTGCGGCCCGGCGCTCTTTGAAGCGTGCGGCCCAGCCTTTCTGATCAGAAGGCGCGCGGGTTGTCACCAGCAGCAGCGGCAGTGCGAAGCCGAGCCAGGCAAAGACTTGCACGTGAAAGAGCAGCACCGCGACCAGCGCCATGCCGAGGCCAGCCGCCCACGCCCGTCTGCGACGGGTGTCCTCGATGGTCCGGACGAAAAGACCGCAGGTGAGGAAGGCCAAGGGCAGCGCAGAGCAGTAGTTGACGAAGCCCCAGGCGAAGCTGTCGCCATAGGCGAAGGGCAGGGCAAGCAACGAAGGCCAGGTCGGGCGCTTCAGGCTGGCGAGCAGGAACGCCAACGACAGCGGAAGACCTGCCACATAGAACGAGAGGAAAATCCGGTTCGCCAGCTCAAGAGGGAACAACCAATTGAGCATGCTCACCGAGTAGTAGTAGCCGAGGTACGGGGTGAGTTGAGGCCGGCGTTCGAAATACTCGGGGAAGAGGGTGCTCGCGTCGTCGATGCGGTGAAGCACCGAGATCAGGTGTAGGTGCTGAGGGAGGTCTACCAACGGCAGGGTATGGGCGGCCCACAACGGAGCGACGCCGATGCAGAGCGCCGCCGCATACACGAAACGTTCGAGATTCCGGCCTTCCACTTGGGCGGCGGACCATAGGTCTCCTCTGGAGTTTGGCAACGCCCGCTTTCTCGGCTATGTCGCCCCTCGTTGTCGTCTCAAAAGGAACCCATGCCTCCGTCATCCCTCTTCAAGGCTTTCACGACTGGATCCCTGTTGTTCTCGTCGGTCGCCCTGGCGTCAGGAATTCCTTCAGCATTTCGGACGGATGCCCTTGAGCTTGGCGCCACCTGCTCGTGCTCAAGCGCCGCCGACTGCACGTGCAAGAAGGGTACGTGCAAGTGCCCCAAGTGTGGCCAGCACAAGAACGGGGCGCGGATGTTCGAATCGTTCAAACCTCAAGACGCCAAGCTGCCCAACACCGCGCGCCTCGACGCCACCGGCGGCGTCTTCATCTAACGCTCAGGGTCGTTCGACCTTGAACATCACCACCTGAGCCACCTTCACCCGTTCGAACCGAATGAGTCCTGCGGCTTCGGTTGCGTCGCGAAGCACTCGTTCGCTGCGCGGGTGAACGCCAGCCGCAGAATGAAATGGCCCCAGCAACGGAGGCACCAGCAAGTGACTGGCGACGTACCTTCCACCCGGCTTGAGCACCCGCGCGATCTCTAACAGCAGGCTCTTGAGGTCATGGATGAAGTGAACCGAGCCTGCCTGAAGCACGGCGCCCACCGACGCGCTTTGAAACGGCAGTGAAGGCGCTTCGGCGCGAACGAAGTCGATCGCGACTGCAGCCTCGCGGGCCTGGGCAATGGCTTCTTCGATCATCGGCTTGCTGACGTCCACGCCGACGAGGTGCGCCTGCAGATCGCCCACCAACCGTCGGGCGAACAACCCTGTGCCGCAGCCCAAATCGACGAGCGCGCCGGTGGGCCGACCGAGCAGCGATCGGTAGATCAGATATTCGCTGTCACGATCAAATTGGCCACGGGTGAGAAACATCTCGAGGGCTGGCCGAACGTACCGCTCGAAGCTTCGGGCGACCCAGGCTGTTTCAAGCGCGCCCTGCAGCCCCTGCGGCCGAAAGCGATCGCCGACGAAGTCGATCATCCCTTCGCCGACGGGAAACCGGGCGACACAGCTCACACATCGCACCGGCCCGAAGATCAACCTCGGTTCGGCAACCGCGTCTTCAGGCACGAGACCGCCACTTTGGCATCGCGGGCAGCGAAGAATGTCGAGCGTGGCTCGCCGCATCGGCTCGACTACTTCTGCGCGACCAACACCGGCCAACCCCGCGCCATCGCCTCACGAAAAAACTCTGCCAAGCCCTTCCTTGTCTCGTTGACCCGACCTTGAAAAGGCTCGACCAGCTGGTCATCGCCCAAGCTTGCACCCAGTTCCAGGTCCAACGTCCTGCCGCATCTTTCACACTTGATCGACACCGGCCTCAGCAGCGCCACCGGCACCGCGTAGCGGGTGCCACATTCACAGCGCCACACCTTCGCCCGCTCACCGGCGTCCTGTCGCGCGAGGGTGACGAG
>JANOHG010000847.1:0-2256 GCA_031406375.1 Archangiaceae bacterium
GGCGCAAAAGTGTCATGGTGACAAGCCACCGCAGAGCCGCGTCGGACTCTCGTTCGGTGCCTTTCGTTCACGGCTGGTGTTTGCAGATCTCGGATTCCTCGACCTTGAAGAGCTGGCAGTGGGTGGTTCCTTCGAACGAAAGCTCTCGAAGTCGGTCACCCTTCAAGTCAACGGCGGGCCCATCGCCTACGCGCGCCTGGGCGGCCCGGGTGCCGAAACCCTGAAGGGCCTCTTCGCCGGAACCGGAGTGTCGTGGTCGGTGCTCGACCAGAAGGGTGCGATTCCTTTCGTGATGATTGGGCTCTCGCTCGCAGCGTCACTGGCAGTGCCAGCGCGCGGGGGAGACGACGCGCTCTACGCCTTCGACCTTCGTGGTTCGGTGACGGCTGGCTACACGCTGGCGAAGAGATTTACGCCTTACCTGGTGGGAAGATTGTTTGGCGGGCCGGCGATTCTCGTCGATCGCGACGGGGCGTCCACCGGCACCGACAGCTACCACTTTCAGCTCGGAGCTGGCTTCGTGGTGGGCCTACCTGACGGGTTTGATGTCTCGGCTGAGCTCGTTCCCTTAGGTGAGCAACGGGTGAGCGCGGGAATCGGCTACTCTTTCTGAGCCTGCACAGCTGCGGGCAGCGCAGGCGGCCGCGTCTGCAGCGGCAAGACTCCCGTCAGCGGCCACAATGCGTTTCCACACATTGCCAGCACCATCTGCCGGCGCACCCAGGGCACGCGAGTGGCGATCGGCATCGCGAAGTCGCGCATCGGCCCCAGCCAGGTGAGATCCGACTGGAAGAACGGCGTCAGCCAGCGCGTGGCGAATTGGTAGTAGTCGAGGTGGAGAGTGCGCGCGCGCGAGTAGGCGTCGAGCCCCAGTGACAACGTGTCGGACTGCGCCAGCGATTGCGCCAGCACCTGCGCGTCCACCAGCGCGAGGTTGCAGCCTTGACCCAGCTGCGGGCTCGTCGCATGAGCGGCGTCGCCAAGGTAGACGACGTCACCGGTGTTCCACTGTGCCATCACCACGTCGTGGTACTCGGCGAAGAGCACCTGATCGACCGACTGAATCTGATTGAGCAACGCAGCTGCCTCGGGTGCGTAGCAAAGAATTTCTTTCTTCCAGGCAATCAGCCCGTCCGCGCGCCACTGCTCGAAGGAATGAGCGCCGAGACTCCAGAAGAGACTCACCATCGGCGTCTGACCCGAAGGGCCCAGGCCCGTCGGCAGCAACCCCATCATCCGTCGGGTGCCGTTGAGCACTTGATACAGCCGGTTCTTGAAACGGTGACCCTCGTCTTTGCCGACGAACCACAGAGCACCCCAAGGGTACTTCTTCACCGTCTTCTTTAAGGTGGTGTCGTCTCGAAGCCGAGATCGCGCTCCATCGGCGACGACAATCAAATCGAACGGACCGTGCTCGCGCAGGGTACCTGTCTCGACCACCAGGTTTCGGCCATCTGATGCGCGAGACAAATCTTCGATGCCGACGCCACATCGCAAGGCGATCGCCGGCGATGCACGCACCGCTTCGAAGAGCGTTTGAAACAAGACGCCACGGTGCAGGCCCAAGCCGTAGAGGTCTTCGGCGACGTCCGCGTATTTGAGATGTACCACCGGCTTGCGCTTCAACGTCTCGGCGTAGAGCTCACGCAACACCGCGCCGCGCGCGACCACCTTAGGAAGCAGGCCAAGCGCAGCGAGCACCGACATTCCGCTCGGCTGAAGAACGATGCCCGCACCGACCGCCTTCGGCTCTGGCACCCGCTCGAAGAGCGTGACTCTGTGGCCGGCGCGCGACAGGAAGAGCGCCGCGGCGCTGCCCGCAGTTCCGGCCCCGATGATTCCGACCTCCAGCGATTTCACGGCCGACGACTGTAGCCGTGCCGACGTTCGGCGTTCGCGTTAAACCCCCCGCCCTATGCGAACCCGACTTCTCTTGGTGTTGATCGCCGTCGTCGCGTGCAAGTCCACCCCTGAGCCGACACCCGAGCCAGCTGCAGCTGTCTCGCCCGTTGTCGCAGATCCAGCGCCGCCGCCCGAGCCGGCGGTTACCTTGCCTGTGGCTCCGCCGATTCCGCCAAGACCCGCTGCGCTGGGCCCAATCGAAGCTCCCACCGACAGTCCATTCACGCCGGAAACAGTCGAACTGGGTCACCGACTCTTCTTCGACAAGTCGCTGTCGAAGGACGGCTCGATGAACTGCGTCGCGTGTCACCTTCCGGAAAAGGCGTGGGTCACGGCGAATTCAGTCGATCTCAA
>JANOHG010000879.1:0-4534 GCA_031406375.1 Archangiaceae bacterium
CTCAAGGCCGCGTTCGCGAATGTCTACAACCTGAGCTTGCTGGGTGGCGCAATCGTCGCGTCGGCGATGACCGGTGACTACGTCATCGCTGCCGCCGCGCTGGGGGTCGAGGCCATCTGGTTGATTCTGGGCCCCGATTTCAAGCTCTTCCAGAGATCGGTGAACAACGCGGCGCGCGAGGAACGCGAGAAAGCCGACCGCGCACGGGTTGCGAAGTTGATGGAATCCCTGCCCGAGCGCGAGTGGCAGCGCGCGCACGCGCTTGACGAGTTGAAGCGCGAGATTGAGCGCGACATGCAGACCAACCCGAGCTTTCAGGCGATCTTGCTGCAGAGCGAGCTCGACAAGATGGCACAGCTTCATCAGAGCTTCGTGCAGCTCGCGTCGGCGTGCACCCGGGCCGAGTCGTACTTGATGGCAGTGGATCTCAAAGACCTGCAGCGCCAGATGCAGACCCAGAAGGGCGTCGAAGAACGAATGACGGACCCCGCGGTACGCGAGATCGCCCGCAAGAACCAGCACGTGATTGAGAAGCGGCTAGAGACAATCGAAGAGATTCAGAAGTTCCTCGCACGGGCGCGCGGCCAGATGAATCTGATCGAGAACACGGTGCGGTTGCTTCGCGACCAGGTGCTGACGATGACCAGCCCGGATCAGCTGGGCGAGCAGCTCGATGACCTGCTGACCGGCGTATCGGCGATTCAACAGTCGGCAAAGGACAATGAGCTGTTCGCGAACGCGATGGAACCGATTGCACCCATTGCCGACGCACCCGAGGGCGCTGCGCGGTCTGAGAAGATCCGCAGCTAATCGCAAGCTGTTGTGCCGTTAGGTGACGGTGAAGAGCGCATACGAGACGCTGAACCGGGCGCTCTCGGGGACGAACACCAACACCTTCTGGCCAGACCTGAGCTGCCCGCGGTTCGCGAGCGCCTCAATCGAAAGGAAAGCCGACGCCGCACCGGTGTTCCCCTGCTCGCTCAGCGTCGAGAACACGCGCTCAGCTGGAATCGGAAGATTCACCTCGGCCAGCCGCTTGTGAAGTTCAGGAAGGAAGAAGTTCGAGCTGTGGTGACTGACGAACCAGTCGATATCGTCCACGCGCAGCGGGTGTTTTTCAAGCACCGCGCCCAACCCCTTGCGCATCAGTTGCCCAATCTGCTCGGAGAGCATCCGCGCGTCCTGCGCCATGTTGAAGAAGCCGCCGCGCAACCATTCGCGCGCGTCATCCACCGATTTCCAGCTCACCAGCTTTCCGTCTTTCTTGGTGGCCAGATGGTACATGCAGACCTCGGCTTCACCGGCAAAGCTCAATGATTCGATCCATTCGATCCGCAGCGGACGCAGGTTGCTGCGCAGCACCGGTTCAGGCTCGACCAGAATTGCGGCCGCTCCGTCAGAGAGCATCCAGCGCAGAAAGTCGTGCTCGAAGGCAAGCGTCGGGTTGCTTTCCAGTGCTGCCACGCGCTCGCTGATCTCAGGAGCAAAGTGACTCGCTCGCATCAGCGGGCTGGTCAGCTCTGAGGCAGTGACAACCGCGCGCTTGTGCTCGCCCGACGCGACGGCGATCGCCGCGTACTTGAGCGCAGCTGGGCCCGTGCAGCACGCGCCCGCCATCGAGACGACCTCGCATGCCGCGGCGCCGAGTTCGCCATGCACCATCGAGCCATGCCCAGGAATCAGCTGATCCGCAGTGGCGGTGCCGCATGACAGCAACCCGAGATCTTCAAGCAGGCTCAGGCCGGTGCGCTTCTCGAGCGCACGCACCGCCTCGGCGGCCAGCTGCGCGTTGGTGTGCGTTTGCGCGCCGGTCGAAGGATCGATCGCGTAATGGCGCGCTTTGATCCCATTCGACTGCAACACCTGGCGGCGCGTTCTCGACGGCCGACTGCCAACCTGCCCCAACACTTTCTCGACGTCGTCGTTGGGAACCGAAGCATTCGGAAGAAAGCCCGCGATGTGGGTGATGAACGCCTTCAAGACACTTTTCCTCCGCTTGGACCGGCCAGCAGCGCCACGCGGGCGTTGAACCACCCGTTGAACCCGACCCGTACCACTATCGCGATCAGCACCAGAATCGGAAGCAGCAGGGCTGTCGAGCTGAACAGCCAGACGAGGAACAAGGCCTCGAGCGGAAGCCGAAAGCGCTTCGACACCCGGCCGGCAGCGCGAATCAGCCGCGCCCACCATGAGAAAACGTGTCCGGCAAGGAACTCGGGCAGTACGTACTTGCGCATCACCGTCAACGGCGCGGGCGACCCACCCTTCAGCACCGACCCCTCGAGCTTTCCCGCGCAGAGCGCGTCACGCAGGCGTTCGCCCTGTGGCGCAAGCGCTGCGATGTCCTTTTCCGACACGCCTGCGGGCGGAAACGGCCCGAACGCGTTCTTGCGGCCTGTCCACACCCAACGAGGCGTGGTGACGAACGTCGCCCACGTCGGGCCCTGATCGACGAGCACGATGTGATCGACCACCCGCGCGCCCAGCGCGTCAAGCCGCGCCTTCAACTTGAGCCACGCGGCGTGCCACATGTTGCGACAGGCGCACAACACGATGACCGGGGTATTCGCCAACACCTTTGCTGCATCCGAAGCGAGAAAGGCAGTGACAGGCAGCGACGGCGCGAGGAACCACACCTGCCACGCGAAGACGATCAGATCGTACTGGGCGTGGGGAATCGCCATCGGCTGCATCGGCACGGGAACTTCGAGCACCGACTCAGGCATCACGTCGAGGAATTCACCGACGGGCCAGGGAAATGGGTAGGGCGTCTGCGGTTTGGGATCAAACACATCGAGCTGAACTTCGCCCGAGGCGAGCATCGGGCCGAGCAAACTGTCGGCGCACCGCCGCAGTTGGCCGGTTTGGGTGTGGCACACGAGCAGAACGCGCTTCAGATTGTCTTCCTCGCGGTTATTGCGCCGACCAGCCCTTCGCGGGTCAACGACAGCGAATGGTACAGCGCGCCCGGGGGAGAATTTCCCGCTGCAAATGCGCCGGCCGCGAATGCGCTCTGGGTGGGGAAGATTCCAGGCGAAGACGGCGCGAGGGTCGCTGGCGCCAACGACTCGAGCAGCCGGGTCTGATGGGGTCGCAGTCCGTCGGAAAGAAAGAGCGTGCGCGTGCCTTCGTACGTCAGTGCGGCTCGCCGAAGCTCAGCGTCGGGAGCACAGTGCGTCAGCGAAGCCTCGAGCAGCTGCGCAAACCCCTGACCGCTTTCGCGCGAGAGAAGCCAGAACCCTACCCCTTCACCCAAAGGAATCGACTCGTCTTCGCGGCCCAGCCGGGCGAGTTGGTCGCTCGCGGGTGGCACGAAAACGTCGACACCTCCCACCAGCGCGTAGTCAATCTCATCTGCGTGGAGCAACGCCAACCCGTTCATCAGCGCCGCTTCGAAGCTGACCTCGTCCTGACAAATGGCGAGCACCGGCCCTTCGAGCGCGTACGCCTGCGCGATGTAGAACGCGCCCGAATTCCCCACCGAGTTCGCGAACTGAATCGGGCTCGGAATGCTCTGCCCGTCGTACAGCGAGTGTACGAAAGGAATCAGGTCGGCCAGATTTCCCAGGCCGGTGCCGAGGAACACTCCTGTGCGTCGAGGTGGCAGCTTCACCCGCCCTGCATGCCTCATCGCCAATGCAGCGCCGGTGAGCGCCAGCTTGATGAAGCGACCGATCTTCCGGAACTGCCCTGCCCAGAGCGCCTCGAACTCGTCTTCGAGCGCCTTGTGCGGTGGCGTGGCCAACCAACCCCGCGCGCACGCCCCGAGAATCGAGATCGGTTCGTTCATGCGCCGTGGTCTTCCACCAGGAACGAAGCCGAGGTGCCACCGAAACCGAACGAGTTGAAGAGGTGAATGCCGGGCTTTCCGCCCACTGCCAGCGGCGCGCGCAGAGGAACCAGCGCCCCTGGCTCACCCTCGCGAAACCCGACACTGCCGGGGATGAAGCCGTCTTCCAGCGCCCAGAGCCAAGCGGCGAGCTCGAGCGCGGTCGACGCGCCCAGGGTGTGACCAAACGCCCCCTTCAAAGAAGCAAAGGGCGGCGCCTCCCTGCCAAAGACCTTCTCGAGACCACGAAGCTCGCCAGTGTCGTTTATTTTGGTGCCTGTCCCGTGCGCTTTGATCGCCGTCACCGCCGCAGGTTTCACGCCCGCGCGCTCGAGGGCTCGCCCCATCACCGCTGCGGCAGTGGCTCCGTCTGCTGAGCCAGCGGCAATATGGCCCGGGTCATGCGCGAGGGCTCCGTCGAGCACCTCAAACCGGCTCTGCCTCGGCCCGACTCTCGCCTCGAGCACCAACCCAGCAGCCGCTTCCCCCATTTGCAGCCCGTCGTGGTCTTTGTCGAACGGGCGGCACGCAGTCGGTGAGTACAGCTTAAGCAACCGAAAGCCTCCCACCGAGATTCGCATCAGCACATCGAGTCCGAAGACGACCGCGCGCGGAATCGTGCCTTGGCGAATCGCGTGGGTCGCCATGATCAACGCAACCGCGGTCGAGGTGCACGCGGTGGTGTAAGTGAAGGCCGGCCCACGC